>NZ_JBFAHW010000213.1:0-9567 GCF_040654355.1 Streptomyces sp. NPDC050704
TTCATATGTGCTAATCGGGCCGGGTGAGTGGGGGATATTGGGGGCGGGCTGTGCGGGGGGGCGGGTCAACTGTCTGGGGGGGGGGGTGGCGGGCCCGCCGCGCTGCCCGCTCACGCCCTCGCGCCTGTGCACCCGCACGCCTTCGCGCCGTCAGGCCGCCTGCTGGTCGGGGCTGACCTCGATGGGCACCTGCGGACCGTTGGCCTCGCTCAGCCAGCGCCGCAGTACGCGGTGCACGTGCTCGGCGCCGACCAGTTCCTCCCCGTCCTCGACGGGCGCGGAGAGCGCGAGGGGCGACATCAGGAAGGGCCGCCCCTGCGCTCCCCCGAGCCCGCCGTGCGAGCCGATCTGCTCCTCGAACGCGAGGACTTCGCCCTCCTGCGGGTCGTACCAGGAGTTGACCATGATGTCCGCGGTGTGCGGGAACGAGTGCGTACGGCGTACGGCGTCGGCGGCGCCGGGCCCGAACTCGGCGAGCGGGCCCGGGTTCTCGTCCAGCTCGTCCAGGGGGATCTCGGCGCCGTGCGCGCCGAGGACGAGTCCGCCGTGCTCCTCGCTCCGCACGAGTACGAAGCCGACGCCCGGGTGGTTGGCCAGCGTGGTCAGCAGCGCCGGGTACCGGGCGTCGATCTCCTCACGGCTCATCCGGTGCGGTACATCCGTGAAGGACACCAGGCCCAGGTTGCCGGAGGCCAGTACGAGAGGTTCCGAGTGGCGGGACGGGCGGTGCTCCTCGCCGCCCTCCTCGACGGGCCTGCGCAGCGCCGCCCGGACGGCCGCCCTGGCCTCGGCGCCGCTGTGCGTGCGCCGCGCCTTGCGGGGCACGGGCAGCCCGCAGCCGGCCCGGACGAGTTCTCCCAGGCCCAGTCCGTAGCGGCCGCGGAAGGTCTCGCCGGGGCTCTGGCCGTGGTCGGACAGCAGGACGATGCGGTAAGCCCGGGGGGCGTGTTCGCCGACCTGCGCGATCAGGGCGAGCGAGCGGTCCAGGCGCTGCAGGACCTTCTCCACGTCACGGCTGCGCGGGCCCGAATGGTGTGCCACCTCGTCGTACGCCACCAGGTCCGCGTAGACGGAGGCGCGGCCGGCGAGCATGTCCCCGATCACCGCGGCGACCACGACGTCCCGCTCGACGACGGTCGCGAAGGCGCGGATGAACGGGTAGAGGCCGCCGCGGGCGATGCGGGGGCGCTGCTTCCCGAGCCGGGCCCGGGTGGACTCGCCGATCTCGCGGCCGACTTCGGCGACGAAGGACAAGGCCGTGCGGACGGCGTTGGCGGGGTCGGAGAAGTACGCGAAGTAGCCGGCCCGCGAACGGTTCTCCCGCCCCCGCCTGGCGGCCATCGAGAGCACCAGGGCGAGCTGGTCGGCGCCCCCGCTGAAGAGGTTGCCGCGGCTGGCTCCGTCCACGGTGAGCAGGCCGCTGTCGCCGGTGCGTTCCATGGCCCGGCGCTGGAGTTCGGCCGCGCTTGAGGGGCGGTTGCAGACCATGACCTCCCGGCTGTCCTTCTCGTACCAGCGGAAGGCGGGGACGTCGTGGTTGGAGCCGTGCAGGATGCCGAGCTGGCTGGCGCCGGTCTGGCTCGACCAGTCGGTGCGCCAGGGGACGAGCCGGTGGGTGGGGCGAGGGGCGGGGCGGGAGGCGGGCTCGGGGGTCGGGCCCGCGCCGAGCCAGCCGGCGACGGTGGGCATCAGGCCCTGGCCCACGGCCGCGAGGAGTACGTCGTGGCCCACGCCGTCGAGTTGGAGGAAGACCGTGCCGCAGGTCGCCGGGCCCGTGTCCGGCGGTTCCTCGACACGGCGGCGGTCGGAGAGCCGGTACAGCCGCCTCCGGTACGCGTCGTCGTCCCGCACGGCGAGGGCTCCGCCGGTCGCCGAGGCGACCGCCGACATCACCGCGGCGACCACCACGGCGGTCTCCGGGGCGGCCTCGCTCTCTCCCGACGGGATGATGCGCAGCGCGAGCAACAGGAGCGAGCCGTTGAGGAAGAAGACGAGCAGTCCGAGGACGAGCGCGGGTACCAGGAGCAGGGCCCTGACGAGCAGCGGCCACACCACGGACGAGAGCACGCCGAAGGCTCCGGCGCCGAGTGCGGCGGTGACGGCGATACGGGTGGCGCTGTCGCCGTCGGCCGACTGGATTCTGAAGTCCGGCAGGATTCCGGCGAGCGCCAGCATGGTCACCGTGGACACGGCCCACACCGCGATACTCCGCCAGACCGCGCTCGCCAGCCTTCGCCATCGCGCTCCGCTCACGCCGTGCCCACCCTCACCCTCACGCTCCGCTGACAGCCAGTCCGGACTCAACCTTGTCATAACGAGTGGAGGTGGCTTTGGGCTCCGCGGGATGGGCCGTGGATCAGCTGCGGGCCGTCCTGGGCTGGTCGCGCAGTTCCCCGCGCCCCTTACGGGGCGCTCAACCGGGAAGGCTCAGCGGCCGTCGTAGCCTGCTGTCGGCATCGACAGGCGGCGGTGGACGCGGGCCTTCATCTGGGCGTCGTAGGCGGGTTCCGCGTGGCCGACCGTCTCGATGCGTACCCCGCGCCGCGCGCACTCGGCGGTGAACTCGTCGACGGAGGCGAGCGCCCGCTCCAGGACGCGGTGGCTGGGTGCGACGAAGAGGTCGACGAGGCCCGCTTCGACGTCCCCCCAGAGCGCGCAGTGGTCGGGCCGCAGTCCTCGTACGAGCAGTTCGCGGGTGACCACATAGCCGCGCTCGGCCGCCCAGCGCGCGCACATGGCGTGCTGACTGCGGGAGTCCACCAGGAAGGGGTCGGCCTCCAGTTCCTCCAGCGGCGTCAGACTCGCGATCGTCGTGACTCGCAGCATGCCGGAGGCACCGTGTGTGTCTCCCATGGCGTCCCCCCTCACCTCCGGGTTTCGTCGCCGACCCTACTCCTGCCCGTAGGCTCTGGGGGAGTCGCGCGAAGGGGGCAAAGGAGTGCCGGTGGAGATCACCTGGTGGGGTCACGCCACCTGCACCGTCGAGGATTCGGGTACGCGGGTGCTCACCGACCCGCTCTTCGCGCGCCGGCTCGCGCATCTGCGGCGCCGCGGCGGAGCGCCGCCCCCGGCCGAGGCGGCGGTGGCGGAGGTGGCCCTGGTCTCGCATCTGCACGCCGACCATCTGCACGTCCCCTCGCTGGCCCGGCTCGCCCCGGGCACTCGGGTGCTGGTGCCGAAGGGCACCGGGCGCGCGGTGCCCGGGCTGCGCAGGCTCGGCCATCTACGGCTCACCGAGGTGGCGCCCGGCGACGAGACAAGGGTCGGTGACCTGGTCGTACGGACTGTGTCCGCGCGGCACGACGGGCGGCGGCTGCCGGTCGGACCGCACCGCGCGCCCGCCCTCGGCTATGTGATCGAGGGCGAGGCACGGACGTACTTCGCCGGGGACACGGGCCTGTTCGAGTCGATGGCCAAGGAGGTCGGCCCCGTCGATGTGGCGCTGCTGCCGGTCGGCGGCTGGGGCCCGTATCTGGGCGAGGGCCACCTGGACGCCGGGCGGGCCGCCGAGGCCCTGGCCCTGCTGCGGCCGGCGAGCGCGGTGCCGGTGCACTACGGCACGTACTGGCCGATCGGGATGGACGCCGTGCGCCCCCACGAATTCCACGCGCCCGGCGAGGAGTTCGTGCGCCTGGCCGCCGAGCGTGCGCCGGAGGTCGCGGTGCACCGGCTGGAGCACGGCGGAAGTGTGCGCCCGGAGATCGCCGGGTATCGCACTCCCCCGAGTGCCGCCGGGGAAGCGCCCGCCGACCGGAGCGGTGACCGACGGGAGGGCGAGACCCGGTGAGACACGTGCTCGCCGCCGCGGCCACGACCGTGCCGCCGGAGTCCACCCAGCAGGCGATCGGCTATCCGTCGCTGTTCCTGCTGGTGCTGATCGGCGCGCTGGTGCCGGTGGTGCCGACGGGTGCGCTGGTGAGTTCGGCGGCGGTGGTGGCCTTTCACCAGACGGCGCCGTTCTCGATGGCGCTGGTCTTCGCGGTGGCGGCGCTCGCGGCGTTCCTCGGGGACGTCGCGCTGTACTGGCTCGGGCGGCGGGGCATGAACTCGAAGAACGGCTCGCGCTGGCTGGCGGCGATCCGGGACCGCGCACCGGAGGACCGCCTGGCCCAGGCCCAGGAGAAGCTCGCGGATCACGGCGTGGCGGTACTCGTGCTGTCCCGGCTGGTCCCGGCGGGCCGTATCCCGGTGATGCTGGCCTGCCTGATGGCGAAGTGGCCGATGCGCCGCTTCGCCCGCGGCGACGTCCCGGCATGCCTGGCCTGGGCAGCGACGTACCAGCTGATCGGCGTCCTCGGCGGCTCCCTCTTCGAGGAACCATGGGAGGGCGTGGCGGCGGCGGTAGTCCTGACCGTGGCGATCAGCACGGCTCCCAGCGTATGGCGCCGAGTCCGCCGACCGGCCCGCCCTTAAGGGGCGCGGGGAACTGCGCGACCAGCCCCCACGAACCCGCAGTCACGTACCGCCCCAAAGCACCCCACCCCTACCTCAACACCCTTGACGCCCCAACAGGCAGATCCCACAGATCCTCCCGACTCAGACCCGCCGCCTCCCACGCCGTACGCACACGCGTGAGCGGCTCAAGCACGGGCTCCGCAGACAACACGAACGTCCCCCAGTGCATCGGCGCCATCCTCCGAGCCCGGAGATCCTGAACCGCCCGCACCGCCTCCTCCGGATCACAGTGAACGTCCCTGAGCCACCACCGGGGGTCATACGCCCCGATGGGCAGCAGCGCGAGATCGATCCCGGGATAACGGTCACCGATCCGGGAGAACCAGTGCCCGTACCCCGTGTCGCCGGCGAAGTACACCCGCTGCCCGTCGGACCCGGTCAGCACCCACCCGCCCCACAGCGTCCGGCACGTGTCGTGCAGGCTGCGCTTGGACCAGTGGTGGGCGGGCACGAAGTCGAAGCGGACACCACCGAGTTCGGCAGCCTCCCACCAGTCCAGTTCGGTCACGTGCGTGAAGCGGCGGCGCCGGAACCAGCGGCCGAGTCCGGCCGGGACGAACACCGGTGTGTCACGCGGGAGTCGGCGCAGGGTCGGAGCGTCCAGGTGGTCGTAGTGGTTGTGGCTGATGACGACCGCGTCGATGCGCGGCAGCGCGCTCCAGGGCACGCCGACGGGCGTGACCCGGGCGGGGGTTCCGAGGATCTTCCGGGACCAGACCGGGTCGGTGAGGACCGTCAGACCGCCGATCCGGATCACCCAGCTCGCGTGCCCCGCCCAGGAGACGGCGACCGTGCGCGCGTCCACGCGGGGCAGCGGGCCCGGCTCGTACGGCAGCCGCGGCACGTCGGCGAGCCCTTCGGGACTCGGCCGCAGCGCGCCCTCGCGGGCGAACCGCGCGAAACCGCTGATGCCCGGCAGCGGGGCGGTCAGCCGGTCCACGAAGGAGCCGGGCCAGACGCGCCGCTCGCCGAGCGGGCGGACCACCGTGCGGGGCGGCCGGGGGCCGGCTGCCGGGGCGGCTGCCCCGGCGAGCGAGGACACCGGATCGTCGGCGTCCTTGGACGTGGTGGTCGTGGTCGACTCGGACTGCTGCGTCATCGAGGGGACTCCCATCGCCGAGCGTCGTCGCGGAGATCGTCGAAGGACGATCCCAGCAGACTCAACGCGCGTTCCACATGCGGCAATTCCAGAGGTTCCGGTGACGTGAGAGACGCCGAACGCTCCTCGTCGGTTGTGCCGAGGAGCGGCCCGGTGGCCAGGCGTACCCGCAGCGCGCCGAGGTCGTCGCCGAAGCGGTGGCCGCCGGGCGCGGGCATGCCGAGCCGCGCGGTGAGGAAGTCCTCCAGTTCCTGGGCGTCGCCGACGCCGCGCCGGACGAGCGCGTGGCGCAGCGGGCCGAGGTCCGCGTACAGGTGGCGGCCCGCCCGCGGGGGCCGGGAGAGGGCGCCCGCGGTCACGACGGCGTGGTGCGCGGCGGCGGCCACGCGCGCGTGCAGCCGTACGGACGCGGCGAGCCGCACGGTGATCTCGTCGGGCTCGTCGAGCGCGTACGCGGCGGCCGCGGCGACCGGGGCCGCGATCCGGGCGCCGAGCGCCGTGAGCACGTCGAGGACGCGGTCGCGCAGCCGGCTGCCGGTGGCGTTGTCGGGGAAGCGGGCGACGGCGGCCGGCCAGCCGGGCGGCAGGAAGGGGCCGGACAGGTCGGTGAGGACCGTGACCCGGTCCGGGAGCATCTCGGCGGGGCTCAGCAGCACGGTGTCCTGCGGCTCGTGCAGGGTGTCGCGCCAGGTCTCGTCGCTGACCAGGTGCAGCCCCTCCGCCGCGGCCGCCTCGATGGTCTCGTGCACCACCTCGGGCGGCGCGACGGTGGCGGCGGGGTCGTCGGCGACGGACAGCACGAGCAGCCGCGGGTCGCCGCCCTCCGCGCGCACGCGGCGCACGGTCTCCAGGAGGGCGTACGGATCGGGGACGCCGCCGCACTCGGCGGGCGTCCCCACGTGGAAGACGGATCTGCCCAACAGGCGTGCCTGCGGCGCCCACCAGGCCGCGCACGGGCGCGGCAGCAGGACGTCGCCGCCGAGCGCGGCGGTCAGTGCGAGGAGCAGCGCGGGGGCGCCGGGTGCCGCGACCGTCCGGTCGCGGTCGGCGGGCAGTCCGCGCCGGGCCCAGTAGGCGCAGGCGGCGTCGAGGAGCGCGGGACCGCCGCCGGTCGGTTCGGTGTGCGCGCCCGCCGCGGCCGCGGCGAGTCCGGGTGGCACGGGCAGGCCCTGGCCGGGGAGCGGCGGTCCGTAACGGACCGGCCCGTGCCCTTCCGGCTCTGTCCCCCGCATGCGTACCTCCGCGCTCCGGTCCGTCGGTCCTGTCTGCCCTGTCTGCCCTGTCGTTCCTGTCGGTCCGTGGCCCGTCGTGTTCGCCACGGTGCCGGTTGTGCTCCTGGGCTTCGAGTACTCATGGCTCTCAGTACCCAGTGGCTCGCGCCGCCAACTCAGCCTTTCGGGGACGGCTCCCGGCGGCGCAGTCTGTGGACGGCGGCACCGAGGGCGCCCGCGATGAGGGCGCCGCCCGCGCCGAGGGCGATCGGCGAGTCGGTGAAGGTGCCGCCCGCGCCCGCGCGCACACCGTGCTCGACGACCGTGCCACGGGAGCTCTCACCAGAAGCCCCGGACACCGTGAACGACGCGCTCCACGGCTTCCCCTGGCCACCGGGCGCCGCCGGGCAGACGCCGTCCACGCCCCACTCCGAGGTCTTGCCGACCGCGTCGGGCGCCCGGTCCTCGAAGTCCGCACCGCCCTCGAACGTCGTGTCGCCCTCGGACTTGCCGCCCGCCTCGGGTTTCGCCGTGACCGCGATACGTGCGGTGCCGCTGTAGGCCGGGCCCGCCGCGGTGTCGTCGTCGCCCGCGGCCTTGTGCAGCTCGACGGTGCCCTGCTCGAAGGCCTGCGAGGAGGCCTCGACGGTCTCCGGTGCGGGTCCGCCGGTCGGCTCGCAGGAGACGGAGACCGTCACGGTGTCGCCGGGGGCCACGGTGCGCGGACTGACCTCCGCCGTCGGATTCGCGGTTGCAGCGGTGGTGGCGGTGCCCAGGGCGGCGGCGGTGAGGGCGGTGGCGGACAGGGCACGGACGGTACGGCGCATGGGCCGGGACATGGGCATGGGCATGGGCTGGGCTCCTTCGGCCGACGGCTGGGAACCCCCACGCCCGTACGGCGGCGGAGGCGGGGCACGGCCGACATGCCCCGCAGCCCATCAGAGCCCGGCGACCGCCCGGGCGCGCGCGGCCGGGCACCATTCGTGCCACGCCGACGCCCGAGCGGGTGACGGCACACACGCGTGTGTGCCGGGCCCGATGAGCCCGGCACACGTCCGTAGGGATGGGGGAACGCGGCGGTGCGGGAATGCTCGGAATGCGGTCGGGGCTCAGAGGCCCCCTAGTTCGACAGGGACACGAGCTCCTGCTCCAGACCTCGGCCCCGTGTCTCGACGAGGGCCGAGGCGACCTCGGACAGTTTGCGGTTGGTGCCCTGCGAGATGCGGCGCAGGACCCCGAAGGCCGTGTCCGCGTCGCAGCCCAGCACATGCATGACGATGCCGCACGCCCGGTCCACGACGGGGCGGGTGCGCATCGCGGCGCCCAGCTGGTCGAGTTCGGTGAGCGCGGCGCGATAGGAGCGGTCGCGTACGAGACAGGTGGCGGCGAGGTCGCCGAGTGCCCGTGCGGGGCCGCGCGAGGCGTCCTCCAGGCGGCCCGGACGGAAGCTGTACAGGCTGAGCGTGACCGTCAGGCCCGAACGGCGGAAGGGGATCGTGACGCTGGAGCGTACGCCCGAGTCGAGCGCCATCGCCCGGTACTGCGGCCAGCGCTCCTCACGCAACAGGTCACCCGACTCGACGGGCTCACCGCCCGCCAGCGCGGTGGGGATCGGGCCGTCCCCGGAACGGAGCTGGACCGAGACGAGTGCCGCGAGGTCCGGGTGCGTCACCGCGGCCGGCCGCTCCGTGCCGCCGTCTGACACGGTCGTGCCCGCGCCGCAGCAGTCCGCTGTGCAGCGCACGGCCTGTTCGGCGAGTTCCGACAGTCGACGACCCGGATGTGCGGATTCCGGGGAGTCCGTCCCCCGAGGGCCAAGATGTTCGGTATCCGGCATCTTCACTCCTCCTCTACTCTGCGCGTTCCCGCTCACCTGCGGGGAAAACGAGTTCGAGGGGTTCCGCTCCCGCCACCCCGGAAAGGATGGTGACGAGCTACGTTCATCGCATGGCGCAGACGGAAGAATTCGGTGAGGAACTCGCGGATTTCGTGCGCCGTGTCGCGGAGTTGAAGGCGGCACGGTCCGTACCTCAGAACGACCTGCCGACCGTGCTGGACGCGGCGATCTTCGAACTCGACCATGTGGCCGACCAGTTGTGGCCGTGGTACGAACGGCTGACCGCCACCGGCGGGTCGAACGCCACGTCCAACGACCGCCCCGAGCAGCAGCTCCTCAAGGCGATCTTCCAGCGTCTGCCGCTGCCCGTCGCACTGATCGACCGCGAGACGGTGGTCCGCCGGCTGAACTTCGCGGGGACCAACTTCACCGGCGTCCGGGCGGGTTACGCCACGGGGCGCCCGCTCACCGGCTTCCTCGCGCACGCCGACCGGATCGCGTTCCGTTCCCAGACCGCGGCGGTGGCGCGCGGCGAGGGCGACCGCAGTCTCACCGTTCACCTTCAGCAGCGTCCCGCCGTTCCCGTACACGCGACGCTCACCGGGCTGCGGCCGAGCGGTGAGCCGCGTACGGCCGTACTGGTGGTGCTCCAGCCCGCCGGTACGCGGGTGCCGTCGGCCGAGGGCGGGCCCGGACCGGTGCCGGACCTCGGCGAGACGACCCGGCACGCCGCACTGATGGACCTGCTGGACGCGATGACCACGGCGCTGCTGGCCGAGCCCGCCAAGACCCGGGCCGCCGTGCTGGAGCGGGCGTCCCGGGTGCTGCGCGGGCGGTTCGCGGACTGGGTGGTGGCCGACGAGGGGGCCGCCCGCCTGCTCCGTACGACCGTCCTCGGCCCGGCCGACCAGCCGGACCTGCGGGCCGAGGACCTGGCGGCGCAGGATCCCGCCGCGTGCCCCCTC
>NZ_JBFAHW010000214.1:0-9510 GCF_040654355.1 Streptomyces sp. NPDC050704
TGTCCCGTACGTCGTCGTACGGGACAAGAGCCGGGCCCTCAACTACCGTCAGCGGTACGTCACTTCACCGGCGTGAAGTCCCTGGCTCCAATGAACTCAGGCCTGCGCACCGGTGCCGCGAACGGCTCCACCGCCGCGTTCTCCACGCTGTTGAACACGATGAAGACGTTGGACCGCGGGAACGGCGTGATGTTGTCCCCGGAGCCGTGCATGCAGTTGCAGTCGAACCAGGTCGCCGAGCCCGCCTTGCCCGTGAAGAGCTTGATGCCGTGCTGGGACGCGAACTTGGTGAGCGCCTCGTCGGAGGGCGTGCCCGCGTCCTGCATCTGGAGCGACTGCTTGTAGTTGTCCTTCGGGGTGGCCCCCGAGCAGCCGAGGAAGGTCCGGTGCGACCCCGGCATGATCATGAGGCCGCCGTTGGTGTCGTAGTTCTCGGTCAGCGCGATCGAGACGGACACGGTCCGCATGTTCGGCAAACCGTCCTCGGCGTGCCAGGTCTCGAAGTCCGAGTGCCAGTAGAAGCCGCTCGCCCCGAAGCCCGGCTTGACGTTGATCCGGGACTGGTGGACGTACACGTCCGAGCCGAGGATCTGCCGGGCCCGGCCCACCACGCGCTCGTCGCGCACCAGTTGGGCGAAGACCTCACTGATCTTGTGGACCTCGAAGACCGAGCGGATCTCCTGCGACTTCGGCTCGACGATCGAGCGCTCGTCGGCGCGGATCGCCGGGTCGGTGACCAGGCGCTCCAACTCGGCTCGGTAGAGCGGGACTTCGTCGTCGCCGATGAGCTGCTCGATGGCGAGGAAGCCGTCGCGCTCGTACGACCCGAGGTCGGCCGCCGGGATCGGTCCCGGAGTGTCCGGCGCGCTCCAGACGACCGGGTCCTGGCGGGGTACGGACACCTCACTGGCGCCGCGGCTCGGGTACAGATCGGTCAGCGTGGGCGGGGTCGTGGTCATCTGCTCAGACCTCCTCGGGCTCGGTCAGCAGGGGGTAGACACCGTTCTCGTCATGGTCCTCCCGTCCGGTCACCGGCGGATTGAAGACACAGACGCAGCGGAAGTCCTCCTTGATCCGCAGCGTGTGCCTCTCGTGCCCGTCGAGGAGGTACATGGTTCCCGGCGTGATCGTGTACTTCTTCCCGGTCTCGTCGTCGGTGAGTTCGGCCTCACCCTCGACGCAGACGACGGCCTCGACGTGGTTCGCGTACCACATCGACGTCTCCGTACCCGCGTACAGGATCGTCTCGTGCAGGGAGAAGCCGACCTTCTCCTTGGCGAGGACGATGCGCTTGCTCTCCCAGGTGCCCGACGCGGACTTGACGTGCCGGTCGGTGCCTTCCAGCTCCTTGAACGAACGGACTATCACGGTGGTGCGGTGCCTCTCTTCCGTGTTCTCGGACGCGTGTTACTCGCACACGTCCTTCTCGCACACGTCTTTCTCGGACGCGTGCTTCTCAGGCGGTCTCCCGGACGGCGCGGGCGAGGGTGCGCAGCCCCTCGTCCAGTTCGTCGGGCGTGATGGTGAGCGCCGGGAGGAGTTTCACGACCTCGCTCTCCGGGCCCGACGTCTCGATGAGCAGGCCGAGTTCGAAGGCCCGTCCGGCCACCTTGCCCGCGCGTGCCTTGTCGTGGAACTCGATGCCCCAGACCAGGCCGCGTCCCCGGTACTCCTTGATGTCGGCGAGGTTCTCCTCGGTGATCGAGATCAGCGCCTGCTCGACCTGCTCGCCGCGGGTGCGGGTCTGCTTCTCCATCGCGGGCCCGTCGGACCAGTACGTCTCCAGCGCGGCGGCGGCGGTGACGAAGGCCGGGTTGTTGCCGCGGAAGGTGCCGTTGTGCTCGCCCGGCTCCCAGATGTCCAGCTCGGGCTTGAACAGGCAGAGCGACATGGGCAGTCCGTACCCGCTGATGGACTTGGAGACGGTCACGATGTCGGGCACGATCCCCGCCTCCTCGAACGAGAAGAAGGCGCCCGTGCGGCCGCAGCCCATCTGGATGTCGTCGACGATCAGCAGCATGTCCTGGCGCTCGCACAGATCGGCCAGGGCCCGCAGCCACTCGGGGCGTGCGGCGTTGATGCCGCCCTCGCCCTGCACGGTCTCGACGATCACCGCGGCCGGCTTGTTGAGGCCTGAGCCCTGGTCGTCGAGGAGCCGCTCGAACCAGAGGAAGTCCGGCACCTTGCCGTCGAAGTAGTTGTCGAACGGCATCGGCGTGCCGTGCACGAGCGGGATGCCCGCGCCGGCCCGCTTGAAGGCGTTGCCGGTCACGGCGAGCGAGCCGAGCGACATCCCGTGGAAGGCGTTGGTGAAGGAGACGATCGCCTCCCGGCCCTTCACCTTCCGGGCCAGCTTCAGCGCGGACTCGACGGCGTTGGTGCCCGTCGGGCCCGGGAACATGACCTTGTACGGGAGATCGCGCGGTCGCAGCACGATGTTCTGGAACGACTCGAGGAAGGCGCGCTTGGCGGTCGTCGACATGTCGAGACCGTGGGTGACGCCGTCGCGCTCCAGGTAGTCGATGAGGGCGCGTTTCAGTACCGGGTTGTTGTGGCCGTAGTTGAGTGATCCGGCGCCCGCGAAGAAGTCGAGGTACTCGTGGCCGTCCTCGTCGAACATGCGGCTGCCCTGCGCGCGGTCGAAGACGGTGGGCCAGGCGCGGCAGTAGCTGCGCACCTCCGACTCCAGGGTCTCGAAGACGCTCAGGTCGGGCTGGGTGATGCTCACGGCGTTACTCCTCAGAAGCATGGGGGGTTCAGAACGACAGGGGGCTGATGCGGTACAGCACCTCGGGGTCGTGCGGGCCGTCGGGGAACAGGCCCGCGTCGAACAGCACGTCCCGCTCGACGGTCGCTCCGTGGCGTGCGGCGTACGAGGTGAAGAGGCGCTCGGAGGCCGTGTTGCCGGGCGTGATCGTGGTCTCGACGACGGTCAGTTCGCGCTCGCCCGCGATCCGCAGGGTCAGTCCGTCCAGAAGCGCCGCGGCCAGGCCGCGGCCCCGGTGCGCCGCGTCGACGGCCACCTGCCATACGAGGAGGGTGTGCGGGCGCTCGGGCCGGATGTAGCCGGTGACGAAGGCGACCGGCTCGCCGTCGGCCGCGCGCGCCACCGCCGAGGTGCCGGCGAAGTCACGGCACCACAGCAGGTAGCTGTACGAGGAGTTGAGGTCGAGGGTTCCGGAGTCCTTGGCGATACGCCAGAGCGCGGCTCCGTCCCCCACGTGCGGACGGTCGATCCGCAGCCCAACTGGCATTTCCAGGAATTCCGCTTGCAGGTCTGCTTGTGCGGCGGTCATGCGGATTGAATTTACCGAGCTAAAAGTGAAATTGCATCGCCGGACGGGGTTACGTCAGCGCGGCTCCTGTGTTATCACGCGGGCGCGGCGGCGCGCTGGACAGAGCAAGACCAGCCCATTTGTCCGGAAAATACAGGAGGAAGCGGACAGCCTGTGTATTACGTCACAGCAGCGTAATCACCACGAGACCTGCCCGAATTACGAGGTTGGTGTTCGCGAAATCTTAGCGTTTAACCTCGAAGAAAGCGGGCAGAAGAATACGGGAAGCTGCGCTCGAATAGGGTCCGGAATTAGCGCTTCAGACACCCTGCCGGAATTCCCTGATTAGGCACCGGTGACCCCGTCGATCCGCTCCCGGACGATGTCCGCGTGACCGTTGTGCCGCGCGTACTCCTCGATGAGGTGAACGAGGATCCAGCGCAGACTGACCTCGACTCCGGCCATCGGGCCGCCGACGATGCGCCCGGTGTCGTCCAGCGACCGGCCGGCGCACAGCTCCCGGCCCCGCTCCACCTCCCGGCGCCAGTCCGCCAGGGCCTCGCCGAGCCCGCGCTCCGGGTCCAGGGCATAGCCTCCGGCTCCGTCCTCGTACACCGCGGGCACGTCGAGCCCGGCGAACACCCGCTGGAACCAGTTCCGTTCCACCTCGGCGAGGTGTTGCACCAGGCCCAGCAGGGTCACCTCGGACGGCGCGGCGGAGGCCAGCCGCACCTGGTCGTCGTCCAGTCCCCCGCACTTCAGCTCCAGCGTGGCCCGGTGGAAGGCGAGCCAGCTGTCCAGCGTGGGCCGTTCCGACCCCGTCATGAGCGGTACGGGCCGTCCGTCCGGCAGCGTCAGGTGCGTGTCGGTGGGCATGCCCGGCAGCATGGCACGGGCGTCCGGCGGCGCGACACCACGCGTTCGGGACTCAGCTGCCGTCCCGCAGGTCCGCCGGCCAGTCCGGGCGGAACTCGATGTGGTCGTACGTCACCACGCAGCCCTCGCCCATCGGGGACTGGGCCATGAAGCCGATCAGGGCCGCTCCGGTCTCCTTCTCGTCGCCCAGGGTGAAGAGGCGGACGAAGGTCCAGCGCTTGCCGTCCTTGGAGGCGTGGAAGGCGAAGGCGCGGCCGGTGCGACTGATCCGGAGCCAGACCGAACTGCCGTCCACCGTCCAGGAGTTGGCGTCGTCGGAGTGACCACGGGTGACGACCGTGCAGACGGTCGGGACGTCCGGGGAGTACTCAAGGCAGAGCTTGGCCCAGGCCCGCTCCGCCACGTGCGCGTACAGCACACCCGCGTCGAAGCCCCCGGCGAAGCCGACCGTGACACGCGCGATGAGCTGGAAGTCCCCCTCCGGCGCCCCCAGCAGACGGGGCGCGTCGGACGCCGGGTCCAGCCCCTCATCGGTGGGCGGCACGAAGCGGTCCTGCCGCGACCCCGCCCAGCCGGTGAGTATCCCGTCCTCGTACGACCAGTGCCCGTCGGGACCGTAAGTACGCAGAGAGAAGGGCAGTTCAGGTATATCGAGTTCCATACGCCGAGTCTCTCAGCTCAACCACTGCTGGCGCGCCCCTGAAAGGGGCGCGGGGAACTGCGCGACCAGCCACAGCCGGCCCGCAGCTCCCCAACAAACCAGACAACCAACGGCGCCCTACCGCTCCAGGCGGCCGTCATAGCGTCGCGGCAACCCCAACGGGTTGTCGTCCCGCAGCTCGGCCGGCAGCAACGCCTCAGGCGCGTTCTGGTACGCGACCGGCCGCAGCCACCGCTCGATGGCCGTACCGCCCACCGACGTGGAGGTGGACGTGGTCGCCGGGTACGGCCCGCCGTGATGCTGGGCGGGCGCGACCGCGACACCGGTCGGCCAGCCGTTCACGAGCACGCGCCCCGCGAGCGGCGTCAGCTCGGCGAGGATCTCCGCACCGCGCCCCTCGCCCGCCGCCTCCTCCGTGGAGAGGTGGACGGTCGCGGTGAGGTTGCCGGGGAGACGGGCGAGAACCGCGTTCGCCTCGGCCTGGTCCTCGTAGCGCACGACGACCGTGACCGGGCCGAAGCACTCCTCCAGGAGCAGGTCGTACTCGCTCTCGGAGGCGAGCTTGCCCGCGGGGACCGTCAGGAAGCCGGGGCTCACCGTGTGCTCACCGCCGGCGCCCGGGGTCACCGGGGCGTCCACCTCGGGAAGTTCGGCACGCTCGGCGACGCCGGCGACGAAGTTGTCGCGCATGCGGTGGTCGAGCAGGACCCCGGCGTCGGTGTTGCTGACCGCGTCCGTCAGGGACTTCAGCAGCCGGTCGCCCGCCGCGCCGGCCGGCGCGAGGACGAGGCCAGGCTTCACACAGAACTGGCCGACACCGAGCGTCATGGAGCCCGCGAGCCCCGTACCGATCGCCTCGGCGCGCTCGCCGGCCGCGGCCTCGGTGATCACGACGGGGTTCAGCGATCCGAGCTCGCCGTGGAACGGGATCGGCACGGGCCGGGCGGCCGCCGCGTCGAAGAGGGCGCGTCCGCCGCGTACCGACCCGGTGAAACCGGCGGCCGAGACCAGCGGGTGCTTGACCAGCTCGACGCCCGCCTCGAAGCCGTGGACCAGGCCGACGACACCGCCGGGGATGTCGTGCTGGGCGGCGGCCCGGCGCAGGACGGCGGCGACCAGCTCGGAGAGCCCGGGGTGGTCGGGGTGGGCCTTGACGACGACCGGGCAGCCGGCCGCGAGCGCGCTCGCGGTGTCACCGCCGGCCACCGAGAAGGCGAACGGGAAGTTCGAGGCCGAGTAGACGGCGACGACGCCCAGCGGGACCTTGTAACGGCGCAGGTCCGGGATGGGCGGTGTCGCGGTGTCGTCGGGGTGGTTGATCACGACGCCGAGGAACTCGCCCTCGTCGACGATGTCCGCGAAGGCCCGCAGCTGGTAACAGGTGCGGGCGAGTTCGCCGGTGAGCCGGACCGGGCCGAGCGCGGTCTCCGCGTCACCGGCCTCGACGAGCTGGTCCTTGGCGCCTTCGAGCTGGTCGGCGGCGGTCCGCAGGAAGGCCGCGCGGACCGTACGGTCGGCCAGGGCTCCCCGGGCGGCGTGGGCCGCGCGGACGGCCGCGTCCACCTCCTGGGCTGTGGCTTCCACCGCAACCTGCTCGCGCTGCTTCCCGGTTCGGGGGTCGACACTCCAGACTGGTGCTGCTGCCACCGCGGGTCCCTCCAGATGTAATGCCGCAGTTCATGTGCCACTCACCAGGGGCGTTCGATATGCTGAACGCTGTCTCTGGTGGTGAATATGCTGTGGAGACTATTTCGCGGCGAACGAGGGGGTCAAGGCGATGTCGGCAGTCGAGACAGGCGGCGGGGCGCAGGTCAAGTCCGCGGTACGGACCGTGGAGCTGCTGGAGTACTTCGCGGGCCGGCCCGGCATGCACTCGCTGGCCGCCGTGCAGGAGGCCGTCGGGTACCCCAAGTCGAGCCTCTACATGCTGCTGCGCACGCTCGTCGAGCTCGGCTGGGTCGAGACGGACGCGACGGGCACGCGGTACGGCATCGGCGTACGGGCCCTGCTCGTCGGGACGTCGTACATCGACGGTGACGAGGTGGTGGCCGCCGCCCGGCCGACCCTGGACCGGCTCTCCGACGACACCACGGAGACGATCCACCTGGCCCGCCTGGACGGCACGAACGTCGTGTACCTCGCCACCCGCCAGTCCCAGCACTACCTCCGCCCCTTCACCCGCGTGGGCCGCCGCCTCCCCGCCCACTCCACCTCCCTCGGCAAGGCGCTGCTCGCCACCCACACCGACGAGCAGGTCCGCAAGCTCCTCCCGGAGACCCTGCCCGCCCTGACCGAGCACACCATCACCGACCGGGAGAAGCTCATCGTCGAGCTGCACCAGGTGCGGGAGCAGGGGTTCGCGGTGGACCGCGAGGAGAACACGCTGGGCCTGCGCTGCTTCGGCGTCGCGATCCCCTACCGGACCCCCGCCCGGGACGCGATCAGCTGCTCGGTGCCGGTGGCCCGGCTGACGCCCGCGCACGAGCAGATGGTGAAGGACGCGCTGTTCGACGCGCGGGACCGACTGACACTCGCCACCCGGAGGCTCTGACATGGCTGAGATGACTGAGGTGTCCGGCATGGAGGTCGTGCTCCGCGAGATCCACGACAGCGATCTGCCAGTGTTCTTCCGGCAGATGATGGATCCCGAGTCCGTGCGGATGGCCGCGTTCACCGCCAAGGACCCGACCGACCGGGACGCCTTCGACGCCCACTGGAAGCGGATCCGTAGCTTGTCCGACGTCGTCAACCGTACGGTCCTCGTCGACGGTGACGTGGTGGGCAACGCGGCGGTGTACGGCGAGCCCGGCGAGCGCGAGGTGACGTACTGGATCGACCGGGCGTACTGGGGACGCGGCATCGCGACGGCGGCGCTGCGAGCCCTGCTGGCCGAGGTCCGCGAACGCCCGCTGTACGCACGTGCCGCGGCGGACAACGCGGGTTCGCTGCGCGTGCTGGAGAAGTGCGGTTTCCGCGTGACCGCACAGGACAGGGGCTTCGCGAACGCCCGCGGCGAGGAGATCGACGAGGCGGTCCTGACGCTGGAGGCCTGAGGACGGCCACCGGACACCGACCGTCGACCGTCGACCGTCGACGGCTGTTCCATGAACGGCACATGAGAATTCGGGGCGACAGGGAACGATTGACTCCGTCCCGCGCGTCTTCAGAGCGGGATGAACAAGACGATCAGGCGCGCCTCCGTGTTCACGCTGCTGCTCGTGCTCGCCCTACTGGTCAGGGCGACGTGGGTGCAGTTCTACGACGGCCGGGCGCTCGCAGAGGACAAGGACAACCGGCGGAACGCGATCGAGCAGTACGCGTACCCGCTCGGGAACATCATCGTGGGCGGAAACGCGATCACCGGTTCCGCGGAGACGAAGGGCAGCGACCTCAAGTACAAGCGCACGTACACCGACGGCAGTCTCTACGCGGCGGTCACGGGCTACAGCTCGCAGGTGTACGGGGCGACGCAGCTGGAGGGCATCTACCAGGAGCTGCTCGACGGCACGGACAACCGGCTGAAGGATCCCCTCGAATCGGTCACCGGCAAGCGCGCCGACCCGGGCGACGTGGTGACGACGATCGACCCGGACGTGCAGAAGGCCGCGTACGAGGCGCTCGGCGGCAAGAAGGGCGGGGCGATCGCGATCGACCCGAAGACCGGCAAGATCCTCGGTGCCGTGTCCACCCCGTCGTACGACCCGTCGACGATCAGCGCCGGCGACTCCGACGCCTGGACGAAGCTGACGAAGGACGCCGACAAGCCGATGACGAACCGCGCGCTGCGGCAGCCGCTGCCGCCCGGTTCGACGTTCAAGCTGGTCGTCGCGGCCGCCGCGCTGGAGGACGGGCTGTACCCGGACGTGGACGCGAGGACGGACAGCCCCAACCCGTACCCGCTGCCGGGCACGACCCGGGTGCTGGAGAACGAGAGCGCGTCGGCGCCCTGTGAGAACGCCACGATCCGCGTCGCGCTGCAGTACTCCTGCAACAACGTCTTCGGGAAGATGGCCGTCGACCTGGGCCAGGACAAGCTCAGGGCGATGGCCGAGAAGTTCGGCTTCAACGACAAGACGCAGGACGTGCCCGTGCGGGCGTACGAGAGCGTCTATCCGTCGGACATGGACAAGTCGTCCACGGCCCTGACGGGCATCGGCCAGTTCGACGTGACCGCGACGCCGCTGCAGATGGCCATGGTGTCGGCGGCCATCGCCAACGGCGGCAAGCTGGTCTCGCCGCACATGGTGTCGCAGATCAGCGACGCGGACGGCAATGTGCTGGAGAACTACGACGACGGGACCGACACGAAGGAGATCGTCAGCTCGTCCACCGCCGAGCAGCTGGAGTCGGCGATGCAGACGGTCGTCGAGAAGGGCACGGGTACGAACGCGCAGATCTCCGGGGCGACCGTGGGCGGCAAGACCGGCACGGCCCAGCACGGCGAGAACAACAGCAAGACGCCGTATGCCTGGTTCACGTCCTACGCGAAGGACGACTCCAGCGGTAAGGAGGTCGCCGTGGCGGTGATCGTCGAGCAGTCGGATGCGGCGCGGTCCGAAGTGAGCGGTAACGGATTGGCTGCGCCGGTTGCAAAGGCGATGATGCAGGCTGCTCTCGCGAGTTGACGCGGCGGGGGTAGTTCGTCGGGTGCGGGCCGGCTGTGGCTGGTCGCGCAGTTCCCCGCGCCCCCAAAGGGGC
>NZ_JBFAHW010000215.1:0-9234 GCF_040654355.1 Streptomyces sp. NPDC050704
GAGCGGCGATCGGATACCCCGTCGCGGCACCGACCCCACCACCCACCACCCCAGGGGCGCGAGGAACTGCGCGACCAGCCCCCACCGAACCCGCACCAGAACAACCGCCCAACCGCCGGAGGCAACCCGCAGACAAACAACCCGGCATCATGAAGACATGCGCGCTGCCCGCCTCATCAAGATGGTGCTGCTCCTCCAGTCCCGGCCCTCCATGACCGCCGCCGAACTGGCCCAAGAGCTCGAGGTCTCCGAGCGCACGATCACAAGGGACGCGCAGGCACTGTCGGAGGCCGGCGTCCCGGTCTACGCCGACCGCGGCCGCACCGGCGGCTACCGCCTGATCGGCGGCTACCGAACCCGGCTCACAGGCCTGGCCCGCACCGAGGCCGAGGCCCTGTTCCTGTCCGGCGTACCGGGCGCGCTACGGGAGATGGGCCTTGAGGACGCCGCCTCAGCCGCCCGGCTGAAGGTGTCCGCCGCCCTCCTCCCCTCCCTCCGCGACGCCTCGCACACCGCCACCCAGCGCTTCCACCTGGACGCACCCGCCTGGTTCGCCGAGCCGAAGACCCCCCACCTGCTGCCCGCGATCGCGGAAGCGGTCTGGGACGACCGCCGGATCACCGCCCGCTACCGACGCCAGGAGGCCGACGTGGAGCGCGAGTTGGAGCCGTACGGACTCGTCCTCAAGGCCGGCGTCTGGTACGTCTGCGCCCGCGTCCCGACCCCCGGCTCCTTCCGGGTCTACCGCATCGACCGCTTCACGGCGGTGGAACCCGGCAGCGAACGCTTCGCCCGCGACGAGGCATTCGACCTGCCGGGCTTCTGGGCGGAGCGGGCGACCCAGTTCGCCCGCTCGATCCTGCGGACCACGATCGTGGTGCGGCTCACCGAGGCGGGCGCGCGCCGGCTGAAGTACACCGTCGACCCCCTCTCCGCCCAGGAGACCCTGGCCGAGGCCGCCCCGCCCGACGCCGAGGGCCGGGTGACGATCACCCTGCCGGTCGAGTCACACGACGTCGCGTACACCCAGTTCCTCACGCTCGGCCCGGAGGCGGAGGTCCTGGAACCGCCCGAGCTCCGCAAACGCTTCGCGGAGGCGGCGGCCCGGACGGCGGCGTACTACCGATAGACGACCGGGCGCCCAGACAGCCAGGCGCCCAGACGACCAGACGACCGAGCGGCTACCGGTATCCCGTGACGTCCGCGGGCTTACCCGCCTGCTCCACCTCCATGATGTACCGCCACGCGTCCGGCGCCGACCCGTCCGCGTCCGTGAACCCGTACTCCTGGGCGAGACCGCCGCTGGACAGCGACCGCCCGTTCCAGCGCGCCACACCGGCATCGGCGGCGAGCGCGACCACCGCCCGCCCGACGTACGTGGGCGACTCGGAGATCGCGAAGTGCGGAGCGACCGCACAGGCGTCCCGCCAGTTCTCCTCCGTCACCTTGAACGCGGTGTCGAGCATCGCCTCGGACCGCAGCCAGCCCGGCGTGAGGCAGACCGCCGTACAGCCGTGCTCCTTCAGCTCCTCCCCCAGGTCGTACGCCATACGGATGGGCGCCGTCTTGGCCAGGTCGTAGAAGAAGGGCCGCCGGTAGCTCCGGTTGGACTCCTCCGTACCGTCCGTGACCTCGACGAGCAGCCCACCGCGGTTGCGCACGAGGAGCGGCAGCGCGCAGTGGCTGGTGACGACGTGCGACTCGACACCGAGGCGCAGGACCCGCAGCCCCTTGTCGAGATCGATGTCCCACATGTCGGGCTGTTCGTTCGCCCCCATGTCGAGGTGGACGTCACCGCCCCAGAGATCGTTGACGAGGATGTCGAGACGTCCCTGTTCACGGTCGACGCGGTCGACGAGCGCCCGTACCTGCTCCGGCTCCAGGTGATCCGTCGGCACGGCGATCCCCCGGCCGACACCGCCGACCGCCTCGGCGGCCGCGTCGACCAGCTCGGCCGTCTCCTCGATGGTCTCGGTGGCCCGGCCGACCTCGCTGACGTGCTCGCGGGTCGTCCGCCCCGTCACGTACACCGTGGCCCCGGCGCGCCCCAGCTCCACCGCCATGGCCCGCCCGGCACCGCGCGTGGCACCCGCGACCAGGGCGATCTTCCCCCTGAGCGGCTGTGCGCCCTTCTGTACTGCTTCCTGCACCGATTCCTGCACTGATTCCCGTGTTGATCCCTGTACTGATTCCCGAGCTGATTCCCCTGCTGTCTCCATACGTCGAGCATCCCGCCGAAAGGCGACACCCGCTGTCGGGCTTTCCACGGACTTTCCGCAGGCATGTGCGCACATAACGATGTGCTCGCCCCCGGGTGCGCGGGCCGGTCAGAGGCCCGATGCTTGTCCCGTGATGGACGAGACGGAGTTCTGGGAGCTGGTGGACGCGACCCGCGAGGCCGCCGAGGGCGACCCCGAGGAGCAGGCCGACCTGCTCGTCGAGCGGCTCCTCCAGCGGGATCCGGAGGAGGTCCTGGACTTCGCCCGTCATTTCGAGGCCCGCTACAACCGCGCGTACACCTGGGAGCTGTGGGGCGCCGCCTGGATCCTGCTCGACGGGGCGAGCGACGACGCCTTCGACTTCTTCCGCTGCTGGCTGATCGGCCAGGGCCGGGAGGTGTACGAGGGTGCCGTGCACGATCCCGACAAGCTCGCCGATCTCCTCGCGGAATTCGACGACGAGGTCGACGGGGACGGCGAGGAGCTGGGTTACGCGGCGGACGAGGCGTACGAGCAGCTCACCGGCGCGGTCGCCCCGGACCTGGGTATCCCGCCCGCGCCCTCGGAACCGCTGGGCACCGCCCTCGACCTGGAGAACCAGGCCCTGCTGGCGGAACGTTTCCCACGGCTGTGGGACCGTTTCGCGGACTGACGACTGCCTACCGGCCACCAGCTCACCGCGAGGGTACGGAACCGGCCCTACCGCCTGCCCTGGAGGTGGGCCGCGCGTTCCCTGATCTCGGGCAGCCGGGCCATCAGGGCCGCGCCGGGGCACGCGGTCCAGTAGCCGTCGGTGTGGCCCGAGACGGCCGTGAAGGTGCCGCGGGTGCCGGCCGCGTACCTGCTCAGGCTGTTGGTGGAGACCAGCCGTACCGGGGAGCGCGGGTCGATGTCCACGAGGCCCAGTTTCCAGGCGGCGACGGCCGCTATGGCGTCGGTCATGGCCTTGGGGACCGGTACTCCGGCGGTGAAGGTCCCTATCGCCGCGATGCCGGTCGTGCCCACGTTGAACCCCTGGGTGTGCGCGCCGACGACGGCGCGGTCGGCGCCGCCCGCCCGGCCCTCGTAGACGGTGCCGCAGCGGTCGACGAGGAAGTTGTAGCCGATGTCGTCCCAGTGCCGGTCCCCGGCCTGCCCCGCGTACAGGTAGCGGATGATCCGGGGCGCGTCCGCGCAGTCGTACCCGTTCGGCGAGTCGGTGTGGTGCACGAACACGGCGGACACCCGGCCCGCGTACCGGGTGGGCGGCCGGGTGTAGGCGGCGTCGCCCAGCCAGCGCTCCCTGGGCACGATGACGGGCCGCGCGGCCCGGTGTCCCACGCCCGCCCGGGCCGCGACGGGGCGCCCGGAGTCGTCCGGCGTCCGGTCGACGCCCACCGCGCACAGGACCAGCGCGAGGGCGGCCGCGAGCCCGGGGACACAGGCCAGCGCCCTGCGCGCGGGACGCGGGACACGTGCCGCGAGCGGCGGACGCGCTCCGCCCGCCGGCCGGGCGCCGGCCGGGCGCCCGGGCATTCGGAGGGCACACATGAGATCCACTCTCGGGGACACCCGGACCGCCCGCGATGTGTGCTGTGCCACCCGGTGGAACCAACGCCCCGGTCCGGTACGTTTCTACAGGTCCACGCACACGTGCCGGTTTTCCGGTTCCACGCGCGCGTGCCTGATCACTGGGCCCGCCCAGCGCGTACTAAAGGGCCAGGCCCAAGAGAAAGGGAGCTCCGTGGACCTGCTCGACATCCTGCTGTTGCTGGTGATCCTCGGCTATGCGGCATCCGGTTACCGGCGCGGACTGGTGGCGGGCTGCGTCTCACTGGCCGGTTTCGTCGGCGGTGCCGCCATCGGCGTGTGGGTGCTGCCCTGGACCATGGACCTCGTGACCGCGGGGACCACCACGGCGACGGTCACCGCGGTGCTCACCGTGCTGCTGCCCGCCGTGGTGGGCCACGAGCTGGCGGGCCGGCTGGCCCTGCGGCTGCGCCGCGAGCTGGACCAGGGCCCGCTGCGGGTGGCCGACGGAGTGGGCGGGGCCGCCGCCAACACGGTGGCCGTGCTGATCGTGGCGTGGGTCGCCGCGAGCGTCCTCGGCGCCTCGGCCTCCCCCGTGGTCACCTCGTCGATCCGCAACTCGGCGCTGCTCGGCGCGGTGCAGGACACCATGCCGGAGACCACCCCGGCCTGGTTCTCCCGCGCCACCTCGGCGCTCACGGAGGCGGGCTTCCCGCAGGTCTTCAACCCGTTCGAGAACGAGCCCGCCGCCACCGTCGCCAGGCCCTCCGGGGACAGCGTCACCTCGGCCGCCACCCGGGCCGCACAGCGCTCCACCGTGAAGGTCGAGGGCGTCTCGGGCAACCAGGGCCGTGAGGGCAGCGGTTTCGTGTACGCGGCCGAGCACGTGATGACCAACGCCCACGTGGTGGCGGGCATCGACGAGCCGACCGTACGCGTGGGCGGCACGGGCCGGGCGTACGAGGCGAGGGTCGTCCTCTTCGACCCGCAGAAGGACGTGGCCGTACTCGACGTACCGGGCCTCGACGCCCCCGTGCTGCCCTTCGACAACAGCGCGGCCCGCGACGACGCGGCCGTGGTCGCGGGCTACCCGGAGGACGGCGGCCTGGACCTCCAGGCGGCCACCGTCGCGAACAAGATCAACGCGCGGGGCCAGAACATCTACGGCTCCGACACGGTCACGCGCGAGATCTACTCCATCCGTTCCACGGTCCGCCCCGGCAACTCGGGCGGCCCGCTGCTGACCACCGAGGGCAAGGTGTACGGCGTCGTCTTCGCCCGCTCCACCAGCGACGCCGAGACGGGCTACGTCCTGACCGCCGACGAGGTCGCGGACGACGCCCGGCAAGCGGCGAGGGCCGGGAACCCCGTGGACACCGGCGACCTCGTCACGTCCTGAGCCGCGGCCCGCGGCCTGCCGCCCCGCCGACGCGAGCCCGGCCGCCCGACGACTCGGCGGCGGCCGCCCACGGCACGCCACCTGGCATGTTTCGCCGATAAGGCAAAACATGCCCCATCCCTCTCCCGGCGTACTCTTCCTCGCGTGAGCACCAATTCGTCCCAGCCGACCAGGACCCTGTCGCTGACCGAACGCCGCAAGGCGGCCACCCAGCTCGACATCGCCCGCGCCGCCGCCGAACTCTTCACCGAGCGCGGTCCCGACGGCACCACGGCCGAGGAGATCGCCCAGCGCGCCGGCGTCGCGCTGCGCACCTTCTACCGCTACTTCCGCAACAAGCAGGACGCCGTCGGCCCGCTGTTCGCCATCGGCGGCGACCACTGGCGCGAGCGGCTGGCGGCGACCGAACCGGGCACCGCGCTCCCCAGGGCACTGGAGTCGGCCGTCACCGCGACCCTGACCGTCCCGCACGAGGCCAAGGCGGACGGCCTGCGCTGGACCCGGGGCCTGCTGCGGGCGGCCGCCGGGGACCCGGCGCTGCGCGCGGTCTGGTACCGCGTGAACCAGGAGTCCGAGGACCGGCTCATCCCGCTCGTGGCCCGACTGGCGGGCGACGCCGACCCGTTGGAGATCCGCCTCGCCGCCGCGGCCGCCACGGACGCGATCCGGGTCGCCCTGGAGACGTGGGCCGAGTCGGACGCGGATGTCGAGGGCCCGGGCTCCCCGGCGGAGCTGGCGCTGCGCTGCCTGCGTGAACTGACGGGCGGGCTGCGGTTGCTGACGGAGCCTCAGAAGAGCTGACCGCCGGGCCGGAGAGCTGATGCTGACAGCCGGGCCGGTCGGGCGGTCAGAGGCCGCGCCCCATGAGCACGTCGTCCACGTACTCCCCGTCCAGAAAGAACTCCCCGGGCTGGACCCCCTCGACCACGAAGCCCTCCGACTCGTACAGCTTGCGGGCCGGGGTGTTGTGTCCGAGGACGCGCAGCGTGATCCGGCGGGCGCCCTGGCGGCTGGCCTCCCCGATCACCGCACGGACCAGTGCCCGGCCCACGCCGTTGCCGCGTACCTCGTCGGAGACGGCGAGGCCCTGGATCTGCCGGACGTGCGCGTTGGAGAGGAGCGGAGTGGGGAAACCGAGCCGTACGTAGCCGACGATGCGCCCGCCCACCTCCGCGACCAGATGGTCGTGGGGGCCGAAGCGCTCGTTGAAGAACGGCTCGTACGGCGGCTGCTCCCGAGGTCTGACCGCGTGCAGATAGGACCAGGTCGCACGGTCGAGGTGGCCCAGCGCCTCTTCGTCGTCGGGGAGGGCGGTGCGTATGTACGGCTCGGGCATGGGGGTCACTTTACGACTGGGGTAAGCCGGAGTGTCCGGTGTTTCGAACACGCTCGGCGGCCCTCGGTGTGATGCTTCGGTACCCCCTGAGGGTGCGCCGTGGGCACGTCGGCGGAGGATGGGGCCATGGAATCCTCCCGAATCGCCGTGGCCGGTGCGTCCGGCCTCATCGGTGGCGCGCTCGTGCGCTCCCTGACCGCGGACGGCCACGAGGTGGTGCGGCTGGTGCGCCGCACTCCCCGGGCGAAGGACGAGGTCGAGTGGGACCCGCAGCGGCAGTACGTCGACGCGGCGGGGCTGGCCGGCTGCGACGCCGTGGTGAACCTCGCCGGGGCCGGAGTCGGCGACCACCGCTGGACCGACGCGTACAAGCGGCAGATCCGTGACAGCCGGGTGCTCGGCACGGCCGCGCTCGCCGAGGCCGCCGCCTCCCTGGACCGGCCGCCGCGGGTCTTCCTGAACGGCAGCGCGATGGGCTTCTACGGAGAGACCGGCGATCGGGCCGTGGACGAGAGCGCGCCTCCGGGTGACGGGTTCCTGCCCTCGATGTGCGTGGAGTGGGAGGAGGCGGCGGCGCCCGCGCAGGAGGCCGGCGTACGGACCGTCTTCGCGCGCACCGGGCTCGTGGTGGCCGCGAAGGGCGGCGCCTGGGGGCGGCTCTTCCCGCTCTTCAAGGCGGGGCTGGGCGGGCGAATGGGCGACGGGCGGCAGTACTGGAGCTACATCGCGCTGCACGATCACGTGGCCGCGCTGCGGCATCTGCTCGACTCCGAGTCGCTGTCGGGCCCCTTCAACCTGACGGCTCCCGAGCCGCTCACCAACCGGGAGATCACGGCCGCGATGGGCCGCGTGCTGCACCGGCCCACGCTCTTCGCGGTGCCCTCGCCCGTCCTGAAGCTCGTGCTCGGCGAGATGGCCGGGGACGTCCTGGGCAGCCAACGGGTGCTTCCCGCACGGCTGTTGGAGTCCGGCTTCACCTTCGCGTTCCCGGGGATCGAGGAGGCGATCCGGGCAGCGCAGGCCTGACCGCATGCGACCGGCGTGCGACCGTGCCCTGCTCATGCGCGACTTCCCCTGACCGGTTACGGCCCTAGCCTCGTCCCGAACTCGGGTATTCCGGAAGCCCGCTCGGGGCATGAGGCCCCCAGCAGCCGCGCGACCTCGGGGAGGGGCACGTGCTTGAGCCCGCGTACCAGGCGGACGTCGTCATCGTGGGGGCCGGGGTCGCGGGACTCTCGGCCGCCCACCGGCTCAACAGCGCAGGTGTAACGACCGTTGTCCTGGAGGCCGCCCCTTACGTGGGCGGCCGTATGACGACCGAGAAGATCGACGGTTTCCGTCTCGACCGCATCGGCCAGCTCCTCTCCACGTCCTATCCCGAGCTGCGGCTGACCCCGGGCCTCGACGTCCTCGCCCTGCGTCCGTTCGCGCCGGGCGTACTCGTCCACGCCGACGGGCGCACCCACCGGGCGGGCGAACCCGCCGGGGGCGCACGGGGCGCACTCGATGCGGCGCGCGCCTTCGTGAGTCCTCCGCGCAGGCCCCGTCAGGCGGTCCAGGCCGGCGCTCCGCCCGTGTCGCGGGCCTTCCCGCCGCTCGGCGGCGCCCTCGACCAGGCCCGGCTCGCCGCGGCCCTCGGGCGGATCGCGACCGTTCCCGTGGAGCGGCTGCTGGCCCGCCCCGAGCGACCCGCGGGGCGTGCGCTGGCGGCCCGCGGCATGCCCGCCCGTACGGTCGAGGGTTTCCTGCGCCCGCTCCTCGCCGCGCTGCTCTGCGACCCGGATCTGACGACGTCCAGCCGGTGCGCGGACCTCGCCCTGCGCGCCTTCGCGGCCGGCCGCCTGTGCCTCCCGGAGGGCGGCGCCGACACCCTGCCGGAGCTCCTCGCGGCGGCCCTGCCACCCGGGACGGTCCGTACCGGGGTACGCGTCACCTCGGTGTCCACGACCTCCGTGACGACGGCGGAACACGGCGAACTCCGCTGCCGGGCCGTCCTGGTGGCGACCGACGCGCACGCCGCCGCCGAGCTGCTGCCCGGCCTGCGGGTGCCGCCGTTCCACCCGGTCACGGTGGTGCACCACACGGCGGACGAGGCACCGTCGGCGGAGGCGGCGCTGCTCCTGGACGCGGACCGCCGCGGCCCGGTGGCCCACACCGCCGTCATCAGCCAGGTCGACCCGTCCCGCGCCCCCGCGGGCCGCGCGCTGATCTCGTCCACCATCCTCGGCGCCCCGCCCGCGGACGCGGACCGGACCGTCCGCGCCCACCTGGCCACCCTCTACGGCACCGCCACACACCGCTGGGAGCTGCTGGCGATCCACCACACCCCGGCCGCCGTCCCCGCGATGCCGCCGCCGCACGATCTCCGCCGCCAGGTCCGCCTGCTGGCCGGCCTGTACGTCTGCGGGGACCACCGTGACACCAGCACGGTCCAGGGCGCCCTGCACTCGGGCCGCCGAGCCGCGGCAGCCCTCCTGACAGACCTCGGCGTCACCCCGGCGGCCGCCACCGCCCCGTTATCGACCCCGACGGCCGCGTAGCCGGGCGGGAGCCCGGGACGGAGGTCCCGTCGCGGGCAGGCCCGGTGCGGTGGTCGGCTGCTCCGGATGACGTGGCAGGCCGCCCGTGGGATCGGGCGGCCTGCCACGTGCTGCCTGTCGGACCCGGCCGCCACCGCGCCCCGCCAGGGGCCGCGGGGGTGATGGCGGCGCTCCGCGACGGCGACCAGATCACCTCCACCCACCGCGGGCACGGCCACGCCGTGGCCAAGG
>NZ_JBFAHW010000216.1:0-9207 GCF_040654355.1 Streptomyces sp. NPDC050704
CCCTTGCGCTTGCGGTCGGTGAGGATGCGCATCATCCGCAGGTGCTCCGAGCGCTGGGTGTCGAGGATCCCGGACGCGTCACGGTGCGTCAGGAGCCGTCGGCCCCGCCCCTCTCCCGACGGATTCTCCTCCAGAGCGCGATATTCGCCGCGGCGGCACCGGTGTTCGCCCACGCCGCCACGGGCCGGGCAGCGGCCGCCACGCTTCCGGCGCCGTCGACCTGGACCCTCCGGCCGTTCGAGCTCAAGGACGTGAAGGTCGGCCAGGGGATCTTCGCCACCAAGCGTCAGCTGATGCTCGACCACGGCCGCGGGTACGACGTGAACCGGCTGCTCCAGGTCTTCCGCGCCAACGCCGGGCTCTCCACCCGCGGAGCGGTCGCCCCCGGCGGCTGGGAAGGCCTGGACGGCGAGGCCAACGGCAACCTCCGCGGCCACTACACCGGCCACTTCCTCAGCATGCTCTCCCAGGCCTACGGCAGCACCGGTGACCAGGTGTACGCCGACAAGATCCGCACCATGGTCGGGGCGCTGACCGAGGTGCGTACGGCGCTGCGGGGCGACCCGGCCGTGCTCAGCGTGGCCGGTAAGTTCGGTACCGCGGCGGAGAACGTCCGGGGCTCCTACCAGTACGTCGACGTGCCGGCCGCGGTGCTCGGCGGTGCCTCGGCGATCACCCTGTCGACCTGGGTGAAGCCCACCCACAACGCCGACTGGGCCCGGATCTTCGACTTCGGCAACAACACCACCCGCTATCTCTACCTCGCCGCCCGCAACGCGACCGGAGTACCGCGCTTCGCCATCACGACGGGCGGGCCCGGCGGCGAGCAGGGCCTCAACGGCACCGCCGCACTGCCGCTGAACCAGTGGAGCCACCTGGCGGTGACGATCTCCGGCAGCACCGGCACCCTCTACGTGAACGGCACCTCCGTCGCGCAGAACACGTCGATGACCCTCAACCCGGCGGCGCTCGGCGCGCTGGCGAACAACTGGCTCGGCCGCTCCAACTACGCCACCGACCCGGTGTTCGCCGGAGCCTACGACGAGTTCAACGTCTGGTCCCGGGCGCTGACCGCCGCCGAGATCACGTCACTGCAGACCAACCGGGCCGCCTCTTCGTCCGCGGGCCGGGGCACCCTGGCCTCGTACACCTTCGACGAGACCACCGGCGGCACCTTTGCCGACACCTCGGGTCGCAGCCTGACCGCCACCCTGCGCCGCACCTGGGGCGGGCCCAGCCACCCCGGGTTCCTCGCCGCGTATCCGGAGACGCAGTTCATCGATCTGGAGTCGCGGACCAGCCCCGACTACACCAAGGTGTGGGCGCCCTACTACACCGCGCACAAGATCCTGCGCGGACTGCTTGACGCCTACCTGTACGTCGACGACGCGCGGGCGCTCGACCTGGCGTCCGGGATGTGCGACTGGATGTACTCCCGGCTGTCCAAGCTGCCCGACGCCACCCTTCAGCGGATGTGGGGCATCTTCTCCAGCGGCGAGTTCGGCGGCATCGTCGAGGCGATCTGCGATCTGCACGCCCTCAGCGGCAAGGCCGAACACCTGGCGCTGGCCCGCCTCTTCGACCTCGACAAGCTCATCGACGCCTGCGCCGCGAACACCGACACCCTCGACGGGCTGCACGCCAACCAGCACATCCCCATCTTCACCGGGCTGCTGCGGCTGTACGACGCGACCGGCGAGACGCGTTACCTGACCGCCGCGAAGAACTTCTGGGGCATGGTCGTGCCGCACCGGATGTTCGGGATCGGCGGCACCAGCACGGCCGAGTTCTGGAAGGCCCGCGGGCTCGTCGCCGGGACGATCAGCGACACCAGCGCCGAGACCTGCTGCGCGTACAACATGCTCAAGCTCAGCCGGATGCTGTTCTTCCACGAGCAGTCCCCCAAGTACATGGACTACTACGAGCGGGCCCTGTATAACCAGGTCCTCGGCTCGAAGCAGGACAAGGCCGACGCTGAGAAGCCGCTCGTCACCTACTTCATCGGTCTGACGCCCGGTCATGTGCGGGACTACACGCCCAAGCAGGGGACCACCTGCTGCGAGGGCACCGGCATGGAGAGCGCCACCAAGTACCAGGACTCGGTGTACTTCACGAAGGCCGACGGAAGTGCGCTGTACGTGAACCTCTACAGTCCGACCACCCTGACCTGGTCCCAAAAGGGCGTCACCGTCACACAGACCACGGACTACCCCCGGGAGCAGGGCTCCACGCTCACCATCGGGGGCGGCAGCGCCGCCTTCGAACTGCGGCTGCGCGTACCGTCCTGGGCGACCAGCGGTTTCCGGGTGACGGTCAACGGCGGTGCGGTGAGCGGGACTCCGGTCGCCGGGAGCTACTTCGCCGTCTCCCGGACCTGGCGCAGCGGCGACACCGTGCGGATCACCATCCCGTTCCGGCTGCGGGTGGAGAAGGCCCTCGACGACCCCGGTCTCCAGACCCTCTTCTACGGTCCGGTCAACCTGGTCGCCCGCAACACGAGCACCAGCTACCTGCAGTTCGGGCTCTACCGCAATGCCGCGCTCTCCGGCGATCTGCTGCCCACCGTCGCCGCCGTGACCGGCAAGCCTCTCCACTACACGCTGAACGGCACCGAGTTCGCCCCGTTCTTCGAAGGGACCGAGGACCCCACGCACGCCTACTTCCGGCGGGCCGAGCCCAAGGTGGTCTTCGGCAACTCGGACTCCGGCGTCACCAACCCGGCCAAGGCGGACGGCAGCACGCTCCTCGACGAGATCTGGTCGGCGGCGCCGTTCAACGGCAAGGGCGCGCTGGTCACGCGGGTGCAGAGCACGGTGAACACCTGGGTGTCGGCGGGGCTGCTCAGCCAGGCCGACGGACAGAAGGTGGTGGACACGGCACGGAACGCCTCGTACGTGTCCTGACGGTCCGTTACCTGTCCTGACACTCCATATGGTCCGTCCGGTCCGTCCGATCCGTCGGGTGCGGCACGCGGGGCAACCCCCTGTGCCGCACCCGGCGGACGGTGTGCCAGGGTCCCGCTCATGCCTTTCGATCACAACGACCACTACCACCGGCTGCTGCTGCGCCGGTTACCCCGGCACGGCCTCACCGCCCTCGACGTCGGCTGCGGCACCGGCCGCTTCGCCCGACGAGTCGCGGCGCTGGGCTACGAGGTAGATGCCGTCGACCCGTCCGCCGAGGTGATCGCGGTGGCGGAGGGCATCGGCCAAGGCCCTCGGTTCCGGCAGCTGGATGCCGCCGACGCCGACCTGCCCAAGGGCCACTACGACGTCATCACCTGCCTTGCGAGCCTGCACCACATGCCCTTCGGCACGGTGACCAGGTTCCGGCAGGCGCTCGCGCCCGGCGGGGTGCTCCTGGTCCTGGGCTGCTACGCGGGCATCACCTGGTGGGACGTCGCGGCGGTGCCCGCCAACGCCGTGGCGCGGGCCGGGGTGTCCGTGGCCGAGCGGCTGCGCGGAGTCGAACCGCCGCCGCTCCGGGCGCCCGTCCGCCCTCCGGAAATGTCCCTCGCCGACGTCCGACGCGAGGCGGCCCGCCTGCTGCCCGGCTCCAGCGTCCGTCAACTCCTCTTCTGGCGTTACCTGTTGACGTTTCGATCTCCGGAGAACTGAGCGTGGGACGATGGAGCCATGCTGTTGGAGACCCACAGGCTCGTACTGCGCCGCTTCCGTGCGGAGGACGCCGCGCCGTTCGCCGCGTACCGCTCCGATCCGGTCGTGGCCCGCTATCAGGGCTGGACGGCGCCGGTCCCGCTCGACGAGGCGGTGCGGACGGTGCGGGGGTATGCCGGTGGGTCGCCGGAAGAACCGGGATGGTTCCAGTACGCCGTCGAGCTCAAGGACGATCGCTGTCTGATCGGAGACGTCGGGGTCTGCCTCCACGAGAACCTGATGCAGGCCGAGATCGGGTTCACTCTCGCCGGGGACAGGCAGGGACACGGTTACGCGGCCGAGGCGGTTCGGGCGGTGCTCGGCGAACTGTTCGAGCGCCGCGGGCTGCACCGGGTCTCCGCCGAGTGCGATGAGCGCAACATCCGGTCGGCCCGGCTGCTGCTGCGGCTCGGCTTCACCCGGGAGGGCCTTCGCCGGGAGGCCACCTGGATCAAGGGCGAGTGGACGGACGACCTGCTGTTCGGCCTGTTGGCCGCGGAGTGGCGACCGTCCCACGGGGCCTGAGCGCTCCGCTGGGTGCGGTTCTATGACTGCGGGTCGTCTGTGGCTGGTCGCTCCCCCATTCTCGGCTTCGCTCGAACGGGGGCCCCCATCGCGGCGGAGCCGCACATGTCACAGCCCCGCGCCCCTTATGGGGTGCCCGACCCTGATACGGGCTTTCGTGCGCCTTCCGCGCCGGTGACACAGGGGACCTGGCGACCGGCGTGGGAGCACGCGCCCCAGAGTGAACCACCTCGCTCGGCTGATCCCCGCCTCCGGGGCGTGAACACGCCCCATTCACGCGGTTCCCGGTCGCCGTCCCCGGCTGTTTCGCTTTGACATGCGGCGCCCGCTGCCCAGCCGCCCGCACCGTCACGAGGTCGCTGTCGTGGCGTCCACCCACCCGCGTCCGCTCACGTACTGGGAGGAAATGTGTCTGCCCCGGAAAGCTCCCCCGAAAGCGCTTCCGACCCCGCCGCCGGCCTCGCCGCCGGACCCACCGCCGACGGACCACGGTTCACCAGCCTCAGCACCCAGGCGGCCCGCCAGCTCGCCACCACCACCAAGTCCGAACCGCAGATGCAGGCCATCACCTCGCGATGGCTGCTCAAGATGCTGCCGTGGGTGGACGTCAAGGGCGGCACCTACCGGGTGAACCGGCGCCTCCAGCTCCGGGTCGGCCGGGGCCGGGTGCAGTTCGAGCAGAACGGTGCCGACGACATCAGGGTCATCCCCGAGACCCTGACCGAACTGCCGGCCCTGCGCGGGTACTCCGACGCCGCCGCCCTCCGGCAGATCTCCTCCCGGTTCCGGGTACGGGAGGTACGCGCCGGCCATGTCCTCTTCGACGCCGGGCAGCCCGTCACGGAGGCGTACCTGGTCGTCCACGGCCGGTTCACCCGCTACACCACCGGCAAGTACGGCGAGGAAGAGGTCATCGGGGTCATCTCGGACGGCGAAGGGCTGGGGGACGAGGCCGTCGGCAGGGCCGACCCGTTGTGGCTCAGCTCCCTGCGGGCCGAGACCCCGGGCGTGGTGCTGGTGCTCCCCTGGGACGCCCTGCTGGCCTTCGTCGAGCGCACCCCGTCCCTCGCCGCCCACCTGGACACCTTCGCGGCACAGCAGAGCAAGCCCATGAACCGCAAGGGCGAGGCCGACGTCCCGCTGCAGGCCGGGCACGTGGGCGAGCCCATGCTCCCCGGCGGGTTCGTCGACTACGACCTCGTCCCGCGCGAGTACCAGCTGTCGCTCACCCAGACGGTGCTGCGGGTCCACACCAGGGTCGCCGACCTCTACAACAACCCGATGAACCAGACCGAGCAGCAACTCCGCCTGACCATCGAAGAGATCCGCGAACGCCAGGAGTGGGAGCTGGTCAACAACCGCGAGTTCGGTCTGCTGCACAACGTCGACTACAGCCAGCGCGTCAGCACCTTCGCCGGCCCTCCCACGCCGGACGACCTCGACGAGCTGCTGTCGATGCGCCGCAAGACCCGGCTGTTCCTGGCTCACCCGAAGGCGATAGCGGCCTTCTTCCGGCAGTGCAACCGGCGCGGTCTGGTGCCCGGCACCGTGAACGTCGAGGGACACGAAGTGCCCGCGTGGCGTGGCGTTCCGTTCTTCCCCTGCGGCAAGATCCCGCTCAGCCCGCAGCACACGAGCAGCATCATCGCGCTGCGCACCGGGGAGGCGGACCAAGGCGTCGTCGGCCTGTACCAGACGGGCATTCCCGAGGAGTACCAGCCAGGGCTGAACGTACGGTTCATGGGCATCGACAGCACCGCGATCATGAGCTACCTGGTCACCGCCTACTACTCGACGGCCATCCTCGTACCCGACGCGGCGGGCATCCTGGAGAACGTCCAGGTGGGGCGGACCGCGGAATGAGCGCACCACCGGCATCCGGTCCGCCGCTTCGACTGCCCGGACCGCCGAGCCTCGCCCGGACCGCGGATGCCCGGCCGGGCGGGGCGATCCCCGGGCTGCGGTACCGGCCCGCGGTCCCCGCCGACCCCGGGACGGTCGCGGACATCGACCGCCGGCTGGAGGCCTGGGCCCGCCGCCTTGACGTGTTCCCCACGGCGTGGACGGGGGACTTCGCGGGGTTCCAGTTCGGCCGGGCCGTCGTACTCCAGCATCCGGGCGCCGCCGACCGCGAACGCCTCACGGCGGCAGGCAAGCTCCTCCTCGCCGAGAACATCGTCGACAACTGCTACTGCGAGGAGGACGAGGACAGGGGCGGCTCGTCGCGCGGACTCGGCGGCAGACTGATCAGAGCCCAGTCGGCGCTGGACCCCTTCCACGGCACGCCCGAACTGGAGGATCGGTGGCGGCGCGGTGTGCAGGCCGACGGGCCGCTGCGCTCGTACCACTGGGCCCTCAAGGACTACGCCGTCCTCGCCACGGCCAGCCAGACCGACCGGCTCGTCCACGACCTCGCCCGGCTGCACCTGGGCTATCTCGCCGAGGCCGCCTGGGCCGAGACCCGGTACGTGCCGCAGGTCTGGGAGTACCTGATGATGCGGCAGTTCAACAACTTCCGTCCCTGTCTGTCGATCGTCGACGCCGTGGACGGCTACGAGCTGCCCGAGACCCTGTACGTCCGGCCCGAGATCCAGCGGATCACCGCGCTCGCCGGCAACGCCACCACGATCGTCAACGACCTGTACTCCTTCACCAAGGAACTGGCCAACGACCCGACCCACCTGAATCTGCCTCAGGCCATCGCCGCCAACGAGCGGTGCGGCCTCAAGGCCGCCTATCTGAAGGCCGTCGAGATCCACAACCGGATCATGGAGGCGTTCGAGGAGGAGTCCGCGGCCCTGTCCGCCACCTCGCCGCTGATCGAGCGCTACGCCAGGGGCCTGGCCGCCTGGGTGTCCGGCAACCACGAATGGCACGCCACCAACACCCACCGCTACCACCTGCCGAACTACTGGTAGCGCCCGCCCCGCCGGCCGATCCACCCCCTTGACCCATGCCCCTTCGCGCCACAAGGAGTCACCGTTGACCATCACCGACGCCGACACCACGGCAGCACCGGTGCCGACCCAGTCCCCGTACCACTCGACGTACCAGCACCGCGTCGCGGACTACTGGAACGCCGAGGAGAACGCGGTCAACCTCGAACTCGGAAAGATCGACGACCTGTACCACCACCACTACGGCGTCGGAGGCGTCGACTGGGCCGTACTCGACGAGGACCACGGCGGCAGTGAGGTCGACCCCGTTCGACGCCGCGACCGGATCACCGCCGAACTGCACCGCCTCGAACAGGCCCAGGCCGATCTCCTCGCCGGCCGCCTCGGCCCCCTCTCCCCCGCCGACCGCGTCCTCGACGCCGGGTGCGGGCGCGGCGGCGGCAGTGTGGTGGCCCATCTGCGGTACGGCTGCCGGGCCGACGGCGTCACGATCTCCGGGAAACAGGCGGACTTCGCCAACGAGCAGGCCCGCAAGCGGAGCATCGACGACCGGGTGCGCTACCACCACCTCGACATGCTCGGCACCGGCTTTCCCTCCGGTGCGTTCGCGGCGTCCTGGAACAACGAGTCCACCATGTACGTGGAGCTGGACCTGCTGTTCGCCGAGCACGCCCGGCTGCTGCGCCGCGGCGGACGCTATGTGACGATCACCGGCTGCTACAACGACGCCTACGGGCGGGCGTCCCGTGAGGTCTCCCTCATCAACGCCCACTACATCTGCGACATCCACCCCCGGTCGGAGTACTTCCGGGCCATGGCCCGCAACCGGCTCGTGCCCGTCCATGTACAGGACCTGACCGCCGACGCCATCCCCTACTGGCAACTGCGCAAGCAGGCCGACCACTTGGTCACGGGCATCGAGGACACGTTCCTGACCGCGTACGAGAACGGCAGCTTCCAGTACCTGCTGATCGCCGCCGACCGCGTCTGATCCCGCCGGTGCGGACAGCTTGGCGCAGGCCGAGCGAAACGGTCATGCTTGCTCCGACGTCGCGAAGGAGACGTAGGCTCATACGCATGATCGACGGAGCCGTATGACACCGGACAAGGGCACGAGGATCGAAGTGAAGCCGGTCGCGGGCCATATCGGCGCCGAGATCACGGGCGTCGATCTGGCCGAGGACCTGGACGACGCGGTGGTCGCCGAGATCCGGGCGGCGGTGCTGCGCTGGAAGGTGGTGTTCTTCCGCGGGCAGGAGCTGGACCACGTCTCGCATGTCGCGTTCGCCCGGCGGTTCGGCGAGCCGGTCCGCCTCGGCAAACGCGGCAGCGCGTCACCCGCCGGCTTCCCGGAGGTCGAGACGACGGCCGACCGGCTGGAACTCGGCGGACGGTTCGGCATGGACCAGGACGAGTGGCTGCGCAGGCGTCGCCACTCCCTGCTGCGCGGGTGGCACTGCGACCACGGAGCCCGGGTCGACCCGCCGGCGGCGACCATTCTGCGTGCCGAGGCCGTGCCCCCGTACGGCGGCGACACCACCTGGTCCAATCTGGCGGCCGCCTACGCGGGACTCTCGCGGCCCGTACGGGACTTCGTCGACGGGCTGCGCGCGGAGCACCGGCTGGGCGTCGGCTACCAGGCACGGCCCGGCGACGACGCGTACGTACGCCATCTGCTGGACCGGCAGGTCGCCTCGGACCACCCGCTGGTCCGGGTGCACCCGGAGACGGGCGAGCGTGTGCTGTTCGTCAACGGCTACTACGTCGAGCAGATCCTGGGGCTGTCCCGCATGGAGAGCGCCCCGCTGCTGGAGATGCTGCTGGGTCAGGCGACCCGGCCCGAGTACACCGTGCGGTTCCGCTGGGAGCCGGGCAGCGTGGCCTTCTGGGACAACCGGGCCACCATCCACCTGGCTCCCGGCGACACGACGCACCTCGACCATCCCCGGGTCATGCACCGCGTGATGCTCGCCGGTGACGTCCCGGTGGGGGTGGACGGCAAGCCGTCGGTACCGATCATGGGCAGCGAACCGCAGCGCTGGTGAGTGCGGGGCTACGGGTGGGCGGGGGGGCTCGGCGCTTCGGTACCTCCGCGACCACGATGCGGGTGATCTTCATGCTCTCCTGCC
>NZ_JBFAHW010000217.1:0-8620 GCF_040654355.1 Streptomyces sp. NPDC050704
ACGGCGTGCGCCCGGAGCTGTTCACCGAGACGTTCTGGGCGTCCCTGCACGGACTGGCCACCCTGACCCGAGCGGGACGGCTCCCGCCGCAGGACGCCGAGCGCAGGACGGCGCTGCTGGTGGACCGGCTCGCCATGCTCTGACGCACCGTCCCGGACGGCACACGGCACACGGCACACGGCCTACGGCCCTCGGGCCCCGCTGCCTGCCTGCGGCATCACTGCCGGTCACTCGCGCCCACACGGCGGCCGCAGACCACCGGCCCCGTACCCCCGACGGGGCACCCGGCCCGGAAGCCGCAGTGGAGGCGGTCAGGCGGTCAGGCGGCCGTTGGCCGGAGGCGGACGGGCAAGGCCTGGTGGCCGTTGCTGAGCAAGGAGGCGAGCGGCTTCAGCTCCTGGGTCGGGACAGCGAGTTCGATCTCGGGGAACCGGTCGAAGAGAGCGCTGAGCACGGTGGCGACCTCGAGGCGGGCGAGAGGTGCACCGAGGCAGAAGTGGAAGCCGTGGCCGAAGGCCAAATGGTCCTTGACCGTGCGTGTGACATCGAATGCGTCCGCGGTCTCCCCGTGCCAGTCGGGGTGGCGGTTCGCCGCGGCGTAGGAGGCGAGGATCGCCTCGCCCTTCGCGATGATCTGACCGTCGGGCAGTTCGATGTCGGTGACGGCGTAGCGCAGGGGCAGATGTTTGAGGGCCGGCTCAAGGCGTAAGACCTCTTCGACCACGTCGTTCCAGCTGGCACGGCCGACTCGGACGTGGGCGAGCTGGTCGGGGTGGGTGAGGAGCTGGGTGATGGCTTGGTCGATGACGTTGACGGTCGTCTCGTATCCGGCGCTGATCATCAGCAACAGGGTGTCGCGCAGCTCGGCCTCCGACAGGCTTCCGCCGTCTCCTTCCCCGTCGCGCGTGGTGATGAGGAGGGAGGTCATGTCGTCGCCGAGCGTGGTGCGCTTGGCCGTGATGAGTTTGTCGAGGGCTTCGTACAGTGCGGCGCTGTTCGCAGCGGACTCTTCGGCGGTCAAGGTGGTGTCGAACACGCCGTCGACGACCGTGCGGAAGGCGACTCGCTGATCGGCGGGCACGCCCATGAGGTGGCAGATGACCGCGATCGGCAGCGGGTAGGCGAGGTGCTCGCGCAGATCGATGGCCTCGTCCACCGGGAGGGCTTCGATGTCGTCGAGAAGGCCGGCGGTGATGGCATCGACGTCCTGCTGCAGGGCGGCGATGCGTTGGTGGCTGAATAAGGGCGCGATCATGCGCCGCAGGCGCCGGTGGTCCGCGCCGAAGGCGGTGAACATACTCTCGACCGCCACCCAGAGGGCCAGCGGCCAGGTCTGTATGGCGTCGCCGAACTCCGGCCAGTGGGCCCGGCCGTCCTTGGACACGTTCGGGCTCTTCAGCAGGCCCTTGAGGAGTGTGGGGTCGGTGATGGACCAGGCGGTGACGCCAAGGATGTCGACGCGGACCGCCGGGCCGTGGGCACGCAGCTGCCGGTGCTCATCGTGCGCGTTGGCGCCGGTGGGGTCGAGGAAGATCGGGGCCGTGGGCAGGGTTGTCACAGTGGAAGGTCCCTTCAGACGGACGTGGTGATGGTGGGGAACACGACGGGCAGGGTGGTCAGGGCGCGGTGGAGAGCGTTCCGGCCGGGCTTGTGCTCCACGGTGTGATGCTGGGCTGGCGCAAGGGCTGAGGTCACTGAACGTCACGACTGTTCCAATCGCGTCCGCTCCATTGACCGGATGCGTCCCTGCGCTGTGACAGGTTTTCCGTGTCACATTTGCCGGCGGCGTTCGGAGCGCAGTTGTCGCCGGGTCTCATCCCATGCTCATCGCCCTTTTCCAGAGGTAACGGCACTCTGTGACCGCAGAGTGGGGACCACTCGTTCGTTCGGGGCGGCGCCATCCACACACCACAGTGGTGGTCCGCTACTCGCCCGCCGGGAGGGCAGGTCTGCGGTTTCCGGGGCTGTGGCCGGGCTCCCGGCGTCACACCGCGTCCGGCGAGGTGCCAGGCGGCTTTGGCTACTGTGGCGTCATGAACCCGCGTGGTGTTCTCGTTGGCATCCTTCTTGATCGTGGCGAAGACGCGATCGGCATGGCGCGCACCGCCTGCTGCTCCCCGGATCCGCTGTAACCGGCTACGGGGGCCTACCACTTGACCGGGTCCGACAGGGCGTCACCGGTAGGTGCAGTGCGTACTCAGCTACGGCGACACGCCCTGTGACCTGCTTGGCCCGCACGCTGACGTCGATTCCCAGCGCGTCGCCGGCCTGCCGGGCCATGACCGGACCGGCGGCCCGCCGCACGGCGGCGAGGATGCGCTGGTAGTCCGGCGGAAGGGTGGTCTCCTCCACGCCTGAGGTGCGGGATCAGCATCACCGCCCGTCCGCCCACCTGCCCGGGCGCCGGCGCGACAGAGGCGCGCTCGTCGGCGAGCTGCTCGCTCATCCGCCCAAGGGCCCGCTCCGCGACGGTGAGTGCGAACCGACAGGCTGGTCCTGGAGCGATAGATGGCGCAACGGTCTTTGGCGTGACTGGTTGCCGGGCTATTCACCGGCTTGGGCGTGGGTGGGGATCTTGGTGATGCCAGGGCGTACCGGGGAGGTTAGCGAGGTGCCGCGAGTACGTCCCGGAGTACGTTCTCGAGCGTGACGCGGGCCAGTTCGTGCCTCAGGGTCGCCTCGATGCCCTCGTAGATGCCCTGCATCGCCGGCTGGATGCCGTGACCCACCACGCATTCCTGGTCCGGGGTGGTGCGGTGCATCGCGAACAGCGGGCCGGTTTCCACTGCCTCGTACACGTCGAGCAGGGTCATCGACTCCAGCTCGCGCGCCAGCGACCAGCCCGCGCCCACGCCCCGCCGGGACTCCACGAGCCCGGCCCTGCGCAGCTCGCCGAGCAGCCGCCTGATCACCACGGGGTTGGTGTTCGCGCTGGCCGCGATCTGCTCGGAGGTGGCGACCTCATGGCCCTGGCGCTGGTAGAGGCCGATCCATGCCAGCGCGTGGGCGGCGATGGTCAGCCTGCTGTTGGCGCTCATGGACTCCTCCTGTCGGCTGCAACGCTTCATGTTACGACAGCCCAGTCGTAACAGCGAAGGTTGCAACAGTCTGTCGTAACAATTAACGTTGCGACTGCCGGAAAGGGTCAATCAATGAGGTGAGAAGAATGAGCAAGTCACTCATGGGCAAGGTCGCCCTGGTCACCGGGGGGTCGCGCGGACTGGGAGCCGCGACCGTACGGCTGCTGGCCGAGCAGGGCGCCGACGTCGCCTTCACCTACGTCAACTCCGAGAAGCAGGCGCAGGCCGTCGTCGACGAGGTGCACGGCAAGGGAGCCAAGGCCGTCGCCTTCAAGTCCGACCAGGCGGACACGAGCCGGGCGCCGGCGCTGATCGACGACGTGGTCGCGCACTTCGGCGGCCTGGACATCCTCGTCAACAACGCGGCGATCTCGGTGGAGCAGGGCCGCACGGTGGACGACCCGGACGCCGACACCGCCGCACTGGACCGGATGCACGCCACCAACTACCTCGGCGTGATCGCCGTCATCAGGGCCGCCTCCCGCGTGCTGCGCACGGGCGGCCGCATCATCACGGTGAGTTCAGGACTGGGCTCCCGGGTCGGCATCCCGGGCGTTGCCGACTATTCGGCGACCAAGTCAGGCATCGAGAGGTACACCATGGGGGTCGCACGCGACCTCGGGCCCCGCGACATCACGGCCAACGTCGTGGAAGCCGGACTGATGGACAGCGGCATGCAACCGCCGGACCCCGATACCCTCAAGGCCCTGCTCAGCTCGCTGTCCCTGCAACGCATGGGACACCCCGACGAAATCGCCGCGGCGATCGCCTTTCTGGCGAGCCCCGCCGCGTCGTACGTCACGGGCGCGGTGCTGGACGCCCACGGCGGCTACAACGCCTGACCCCGAACCCCAGCCGCGCGCCCCGAAGGACATCACACCTTCGGGGCGCGCACCGCCGACGACCCGCGACAAGGCGTACGACTCGAAGGCTGTGCGCGGTGAGCCGCGACGCCGCTGCATCCAGGCGGTGACCTTCCGCAAGGGCTCCCCGAACATCAAGGGCCCGGCGCTCGGGCAAGCTCCGCCAGTCGCCGGGCAGGCCTTCGCCCTGCTCCACCGGTTCAAACGCCTCGCGGTCCGCTGGGAACGACGTATCGAACTCCACCACGTCTTCGTCTTGTTGGCTCGCCGCACCCTCGCCGACTCGAACCACCCCGACCGCCCCAACCGCACCGTCCAGACACGGCAGTTGTACCGCTACCCGCGCTGGCGCAACCAGAACGTCCGCCATCCCGATGTCCTGGCCGCCCAGCGACGCGAACGCGCCCGCATCCGCATCCGCGTCCGCGCCGAGAGGGGCATCCGCCGGGGCGGACGACCAGTTGCCACCGCAGCGTGGGATCGCGACCCGGTGAGCGGTTCCGGTCACCGCACCAGCTCGAAGGGGTTGGGAACTGCTGCCGGTGCAGTGAGTGGGAGTGACTTTGGGCGAGTGTGAGTGAGTGGCGGGGGCGGAGGTGTGGGCCCGGTCGTCCGCACGGGCCGGGGTCTGTGCCGCCATGGGTGTGTTCTGGGTCCCTGATTCTCGGGGGGAACGGGAGTTCTTGGGTCGAATGGGTGACCTTTGCGGGTTGGTCTCGTTGACTGCGGTGACGGTGAATCTTCGAACTCCGGGCGGGGGTGGACGGGTGGGTGGGTTGCGGGAGTTGGCGGCGTCGTTCGTGGTGCCCGGTCCGGCCGGGGTGGCGATCCGGGACCGGCTGCGGGTGAGCGCGGCGGACGCGGCGGTGCTGACGGAGGTCGGGGTGTTCCTGGGCTCGCTGGCGGCCGGGGATCTCGTGGTACGTGCCCGGCAGGGGCTGGGTCACGACGCGGCCTCGTGGGCCGTGCGCAAGCGGGCGTTGACGGGTCGGTCGTCGGCGCGTTGGGCGGGCAGTATCACCAAGGCCAGCCAGGACCAGTGGGCGCTGGCGAGGCGCGGGCAGGCGGCCCATGTGGGCTGGCTGCGCGGGCAGATCGCCGCGATCGAGGCGCGGCTGGCGAGGCCGCTGGGCGCCAAGTCCAGTAAGCGCGAAGGGCTGGTGCGTGGGTATGCCTCGCGGGGTGAGTGGCATGCCAAGTCCCGCCGCCTGCACACCCTGAAGGACCGACTGGCCGCGGTGGAGGCAGACTGGAAGGCGGGCCGGGTGCGGGTGGTGCGCGGCGGCAAGCGCCTCGCGCACGCCCGCCATCATCTGGCGGCGGCCGGGCTGGACGAAGCGGCGTGGCGGGCACGCTGGCAGGCCGCGCGAATGTTCCTGACCGCGGACGGGGAGTCCGGTAAACGGTTCGGCAACGAGACGATCCGGGTCACCGACACCGGACAGCTGTCGCTCAAGCTCCCGGCCCCGCTGGGCCACTTGGCGAACGCGCCGCACGGCCGGTACGTGCTGGACGCGACCGTGCGCTTCCAGCACCGCGGGCAGGAGTGGCGGGACCGGATCACCGCCCATCGGGCGGTGGCCTACCGCGTCCACCACGACCCGGCACGCGGCCGCTGGTATGTCACCGCCTCCTGGCAGCGCGCCGTCACCCCGGTCCTGCCGCTGGAGGCGGCGCTGGCCCGGGGCGTGGTCGCGGTGGACATGAACGACGACCACCTGGCCGCCTGGCAGCTTGATGTGCACGGCAACCCGGTCGGCGAACCGCGCCGCTTCTTCTACGACCTGACCGGCACCGCGGAGCACCGGGACGCGCAGCTCCGGCACGCGCTGTCCCGGCTGCTGCACTACAGCCGACGCTGTGGGGCGGCCGCGATTGCCATCGAGGACCTCGACTTCACCGACGGAAGGAGCCGGGAGCAGCACGGCCGCAACAAACGTTTCCGCCGCCTGCTGTCCCGCTTCCCCACCGCGAAGCTCAAGGCCCGCCTGGTGTCGATGGCCGCCGAGCAGGACCTCGTCGTCGTCGCGGTCGACCCGGCCTACACCTCCCGCTGGGGTGCTCAGCACTGGCAGCAGCCGCTGACCACCCCAACTCGTAAGATTTCCCGGCACGATGCGGCGAGCATCGCGGTCGGGCGACGCGCCCTCGGGCATCCGATCCGGCGACGGACGGCACCGCCCCACCCCGACCAGAGTGATCGTCGTGGGCATCGGACCGTCCAGGCCCGACCGGAGACCTGCGAGCGTGAGGAAACCCGCCCCCGTATCCCCGGACCACGGACACGATCCGTGTCACCGGACGCGGAGCGAAAGCGGGCGACCAGGACATCCAACACCGTTCGGGATGTCCGCAGTGACCAGGTCTGGGTCCAAAACTCACTCCTGCTCACTGACTAGGAACGGTTGCCCTCTTCCCTCGCGATACGGTGCTGCCATGTCTCGATCAGTCGACACCGGATCAGTCTTGTCGCCCGTCACCGCGGACGACGTCGACCTTGCCGTGCGGCTCGTCGTGGACAACCTTCGGGACGCACCCCGCGAGGGGTGGGGCGGTAAGGCCGGTTCGCTGGAGTGGGACTGCTGGGAGACCGTCGAGCACCTCGCCAACGACCTGCTCTACTACGCCGTGCAGCTGGGGCCGCAGAGCCCGCCGCTGGACACCCATGTGCCTTTCGCGCTGAGCCGGCAGAGGACGGACGGACCCGCGGTCTTCGTCTTCGCGGACCGCGATGCGGGTCCGGCCGGCCTGGTGCAGGTGCTGGAGGCGTGCGGCGCGCTGCTGGTCGCCATGGTGCGTACGACGCCGCCCCGGGTCCGCGCCCACCACGCCGCCGGGGTGTCGGACCCCGAAGGCTTCGCGGCGATGGGGGTGGTAGAGACGCTGGTACACATGCACGATGTGGCGGAAGGCTTCGGGCTTGCCTGGACCCCGCCCTCTGCTCTCTGCTCACGAGTACTCGACCGTCTGTTTCCCGAGGCCCCGGGCGGCGCGGATCCCTGGCTCACCCTGTTGTGGGCCACCGGCCGCGCCGAACTGCCGGGGCACCCTCGTCCCACCACGTGGCGCTGGGTCAGCACACCCCGGTCATAGGAGCGGATCGGTTTCAGCCGCGGCCAGGCCGATGATCGTGCCCTTACCGCGGCGAGAGCGCACCGGGCCGCCCGTCCCAACCGACACCCTGGCGAACCTTAGTCCGTAGTTAAGGGCGTCAGCGTCGGACGGATGTCGCCGGCAAGCCTTCGTAAACCGATCGGTTTCCATTCTGGTGGAATCGAGTTAACCTCGCAATGTGACCAGCAAGGCGAAGCAAAGTCCCCGGGAGCGGCTGCTGGAAGCGGCGGCCACGCTCGCCTACCGGGACGGCGTCGGTGTCGGCGTCGAGGCGCTGTGCAAGGCGGCGGGGGTGTCCAAGCGCTCCATGTACCAGCTGTTCGAGAGCAAGGGTGAACTGCTCGCGGCGAGCCTGGAGGAACGTTCCTCCGCCTATGTGGCGAGGGCCCTGCCCGCGGCGGATGACGAGCGTTCACCCCGTGAGCGGCTCGTGCACGTCTTCGAGCGCGTGGAACTGCAGGCGGGTGAGCCCGAGTTCCAGGGCTGTCGGTACCTGGCTGTGCAGATCGAGCTGAAGGACCAGGGTCACCCCGCGAGCCAGGTGGCACACCGGATCAAGGGAGGGCTGACGGCCTTTTTCCGTGCCGAGGCCGAACGAGGTGGCGCGAGCGATCCCGACCTGCTGGCCCGCCAGCTGATCCTGGTCTTCGACGGAGCCGGCGCCCGTGCGGGGATCGGCGCCGACAGCCTGACCGGGCTCATCGCGCCCACTGTGGCCGCCCTGCTCGATGCGGCGGGCATGCGCTGACGCAGCGTCTTTCCGGGCAGGTTCGGTGACTGATGCGCTCTCCGGGCTGATGCCGGTCTCGGGTGGCCGACGCGGCCTGCATGGCTTCATGCCCTGGCTCTCCGGCACTCGGGGCGAAGTCCGGTGAGCGTAAGGGAATTGATGGGCAGCCGGGCACGGGGATGTGACCTTGTCGGCATCCATCAGTGCCCAGCGACAGGGCATGGATTCCCGGGGCCTCGGCCAGCCAGTCAGCCGGCCAGCCGGTCTGGTGGCTCGACAGCCGGGCGGGCGTCTTCCACCCCCCGCGTCGAGGCTGCGACGGCGATCGCCTTCTGGCCCGGGAGGAGTCGCAAGCGGTACGGCTGCGTGACACCGGCACGCTAGGCAATCGCCTCGGTAGAGGTGCCGTAGCAGCGCTGGAGCGTGAACTCGGCGATCGCGGCGCGTGGATGACGCTCTCACCTCTCTCCCCTGCCTCCTCGTCCGGCCCGTGCTGCCATGCCGGCGGGTGCCGGTCGGCTCGACCTGAGGGCGGCCGGTGGCGCGGCCTGGGATCAGTTCGGTGCTTGAGCTTGTGCATTGGAAACCGATCGGTTTACAGTGAGGACACGAGAAACCGATCGGTTTCCAAAAGGACTTCGGGAGTGCATGATGACAACGAATCGGCCGGTGGCCCTGGTGACGGGCGCGTCCTCCGGCATCGGCAGGGAAACCGCGCTCGCGCTGGTCGCGGCGGGCTTCGAGGTGGCCGGCACGGGCCGTGACACCTCGCGGGTCGCGCCGTTGGGCGGGGTGACGTTCTTCGACCTCGACGTGGTCAGCGACAAGTCGGC
>NZ_JBFAHW010000218.1:0-8428 GCF_040654355.1 Streptomyces sp. NPDC050704
TTCTCGTCGAAGAAGTTGATGAAGTCGTTGTGGTCGGTGATCGGCTTGTGCAGCTGGTCCGGGAAGCTGTCCACCGCGAACGGGTTCACGACCTGTCCGTTCTGGATCTGCGGGGCCGGAACGTCGTAGACCAGACGGGCCTGGAGCTGGGGGATGGCCTGGAAGCCGTTGGCGCAGGTGCCGTCCTCCTGCACGAAGTCCACGTGCGCGCGGTGGTTGGCGCTGTCGCTGTTCTGGCCGTCCCAACAGCTCTGGAAGAAGGACGTCCGTACCACCGAGCTGCCCTCGGGGCAGATCGGGTACTTGTCCGTCAGCTGCCGGTCTTCGAAGCCGGTGCAGCTCCAGTTCGTGTTGGCGTTGGCGAGGCCGTTGGTGAAGGCCTTGGCGTCACCGGTGATGATGCGCAGGGCCTGCGGCATCGCGACGACATCGCCGGCCTTGTTGCCGACGAACTTCAGCTCCGCCTCGGTGGGTTCTTGGATCGGGCCGATGTTGCCTTCCGCACCGCCACCGAGGTCGTTCGCGTCGAACTCGTCCTCACCGTTCTGCAGGCGCAGCACCGGCCAGTAGTACGTCGACTTGTCGCCCTGGTTCTCGCAGCTGGTGTCAGCCTGGAGGAACTCCTCGTCGCTGGTGAAGGCGCTGTTGTCCTGGTTGCCGACGTTGTCGTGGGTGTGCTGCGCACCGTTGCTGACACCCGGAGCGTTGATGATGTTGTCCGAGTTGTGGTTGTCGTTCCCGTTGGTGCCGCAGCGCGTGGTGAAGGTACCCGTCGAACCACCGTCACCGTTCGCGGCGAGACCGTTTCCGTTCACACCCTTCGGGCCGCCGTTCGGCTGGACCTGGGTGATGTCCTGGAAGTCGGCCGCGGGCAGACCGTTGCCGACCTGACCCTGGCCTTGGCCGTTGTCCTGACCTTGACCGTCGTCCTGACCTTGGCCGCCGTTGTCGCCCTGGTTCTGGCCCTGGTCACCCCCGGGGGCGGGCTGGTTCTGGTCCGCGACGCCCTGACAGGTGGCGAGCTGGTCCGTGTCCTTCGGGGTCTCGCCGCCCGCGTTCCGGATGTTGATGCCGATCCGGTCGAGGGTGGCGACTCGCTTGGACTTGAGCGGGCCGAGAATGGCGTTGTTGACGAAGCCGGCGTCCCCCGCCTGTGCCTGGCGCGTGTCCGCGAGGCGCTTGTAGGCATCGGTGATCTGCTGGTCCAGTAGCGCCAGTTCCTTCGCGACACCCGCGCGTGCCCCCTCGGGCACGCTCGTCAGCTGCTGGCCGACGTCCGGGCAGTCGATGGTGGCCACCTGCGCGGCGGACAGCGTGGTGTTGTGCTCGGGCTTCGACTCGCCCGCCGAGGCGTTGAAGTTGGCCCAGACCAGGCCGCCGCCCGCGACTGCGAGTGCCGCGGATGCGGCAATGGCCCGAACGGCCAGCGGCGAACGTCGTTTGCGTGTGTTGCGTCCCATGGAATTCCTCTGACTGCCTTGTGAGGCTATCGAGGCGCCCGACAGGAGTGAAGCGGCTCCATCAAATACGCGGGAAGCCCCAGGAGTGTTCAAGCGACTCAGGAATTTATGAAAGATTCCTGGGGCAAGCTGGTCGCAACACCCCATGAATCACCGGGAGTTGATGCTCTCTTACGCCACGTACATGGCGGAGGTCCCTGCCGGGGCCCGTGAAGGGGGCGTTCAGGCCGTCCTGGCCAGGATGCGCGAGAACCGCCACCCGGACGCCGATTTGTCGTCAAGCTTGGCGTTGAAGTCTGGCGCTTACCGGGCGAAGTCGAGGCGGTCGGCCAGGCCGGCCTCGCTGAAGGCGGTCTCGATTTCGGTCCGGCCTTCCTGGAAGTGGGCCCAGCTGTCGAAGTGCGCGGGGACGACCCGCCGCGCGCCGAGGAGCTTCACGGCCTCGGCGCCCTGGGCGCTGTCGAGGGTGAGCAGGGCGCCGTCGAAGGCGAAGGACATGCGCGCGCCACCGAGGAAGAGCACCGCGGTGTCCACCGGGGCGAACTTCTCCGCGATGTCCGTGACGTGCTCCAAGGCTGCGTTGTCACCGCTGACGTAGACCGAGGGCAGGTCGTGGGAGGTGAGCATGAAGCCGATGACGTCGCCGGTGACCGGCTCGCAGCCGACGGGACCGTGCCGGGCGGGCACGCCGGTGACGGTCACGGTGCCGCCGTCGGGCCTCCAGAGCTCGGCGGTCTCCCAGAAGGCGAGCCCGTGGGCGTTTCCGCCCAGTCGGCCGGCGCCGCTGACCGTGGTGAAGACAACCGGCGTCCCGGGCAGGAAGGCGCGTCCGGCGTCGTCGAGGTTGTCGTCGTGTGTGTCGTGGGAGAGCAGAACGGCGTCGACGGGGCCGAGGTCGGCGGCGGTGACGGGTGAGGGGTCGGTCTTGACGAGCTTGTGGTCACCAGGGAGGGGCAAGGAGTACTCGCCCGGCGGGTCGAAGGTCGGGTCGGTGACGAACCTGAGCCCGCCGTACTCGATGAGGGTGGTGGGACCGCCGTACACACGGACGCCGACCTTCTCGCTGGTAGCGCTGGACATTCGGGGACCTTCCGGTTTCTGGAGCTCGGGTTCTTGACGGAGCCGGGCGGTACGGCGGACTACGCGCGGTGGGGCCACCCGGTGAGCCCGGGACGCGTCACGGGCGGGAACGGAGAACATGCCGAAGTGGTGGTGGCCCGCGCCGTCCTCCAAGCCGGCGAAGGCGAGGCCCGCGGCGTCGGTGACAGGCGGCATGAGCACCTTGCGGCCCAGTCCCTCGGCGCGCTGGACGATCGTGACGACGGCGTGGTGGTTGACGCGGAGTTGCTGTGCTGATCCAGAAGCCGAAGGACCGAGTCGCCCGTCGTCACCCGCGGCTACGTCGGTCGCCCGGCCAACGCCGTCACCAGGCCAAGGTGGCACCGGAGGCAGTCCGCGCGGACCCGGCGGTGAAAGGGCTGTCATTCACAGCGCGAACCCAGATCGCTGAGGCCGGCGGGGCCGACGAGGATCTCACCCGGAACCGCGCCCCTCCTACACCTCGGACGCCGACAGCAACTCCAGGGCCCGTCGCCTGCCGTGCCTCGAAGAACGTTTCTGCCTGTCGTCGGAGACCTCGGATGCGTCGGATGCGTCATGGCACGAAAGTCTCGTGCCTCGGTGCGACGCGCGGGGGTGGCATGTCCGGCATCCTGCGAAGCACGTCCCCCGTGATCCCGTAGCGGTCCAGAAACGCCTGTCGCAGTGTCTCCGCCGATCCGAAACCGCAGCGGCGGGCGATCGCCGCCATCGGCAGTCCGCTGTTCCTCACCAGGTGTGCCGCCGCCTCGGTACGCGCCACGCGCACGGCCCGTGCCGGAGTGGTCCCGAGGTGTGCGCCGAAGAGCCGGGCCAGGTGCCGGACGCTGACCCCCGCCCGGCCCGCCAGCGCCGGCGGTGAGAGGTCCTCGGCCAGATGGCCGGCGACGTAGCCCATCAGGTCCCGCACCAGCCGGTCCTCCGGCGGCGGAGCGGACAGGTACAGGGAGATCTGTGCCTGGTCGGCGGGACGGTGCACCTGAGTGACGAGTTCTCGGGCGACGGTTCGGGCCAGGGTCGGTCCGTGGTCGTCCTCGATCAGCTCCAGCGTCAGGTCGAGGGCGCTGGTGAGGCCGGCGGAGGTGTAGACGTTGCCGTCGCGTATGCGGATCGGGGCCACGTCGACGGCCACCGAGGGATACCGCTCGGCCAGCCGTTCCCCCCACCGCCAGTGGGTCGTGGCTCTGCGGTCGTCCAAAAGCCCGGCGGCGGCCAGCACATAGGCGCCGGTGCAGACCGAGGCCACGCGCCGGCTGTGCCCGGCCAGCCGCCGCACCTGGGCCAGCAACCTCTCGTCCGCCGCCGCGCCTTCGCAGCTGAGGCCACCCACGACCAGCAGCGTGTCCAGGTGTCCCCCGACCGTCTCCAAGTCCAGTCCCCCGCCCACCTGGATCCCTGTCGAGCTCCGGGCGGCCCGCCCGCCGAGGGTGCCCAGCTCGATGGAGTACGGCGGGCTCGCGCCGAACCAGTTGGCGATGTCCAACGCACTGCTGGGCGCGGCGATGTCGAGAATCTGGGCGTTGTCATAGGCGACGATGAGTACGCGTCGGCTGGTGTCCATGCCTGATGGCAGCACATTCAGCGGCGTGGTGTCGCACCGGGCACACTTTGGAAGCGTCGTTCTCGGTCTCAACAACGCTGAGGCCCCGAGGCGGCCTGCCACGGACAGTCGCGCGGCCTCGCGGCGAAGCCCCAGGGCAAGCGTGACGCACGCCATACAAGCGTGCGGAACTCCACCTTCTCCGGGCCCGACTTCTGTAAACGGTACGGCCACGGGGATCCGATGTGATCCCGCGCCCGGGCCATCTGACAGATGTAAGGAGCCCCGATGATGGAAGAGCCCCAGCAGTCCGCCCCCGAGAAGATTTCCGCGCTGCGGAGACCGGTGCCGCAGCCCGCCCTCTGCGGATTCCTTCTCCTGCTCGCCCTGGTCTTCACGGGGTCGTACGCCGCCGGAGCAGCCGTCGACCCGGTGGCGCCCGATATGCAGCGCTCCGGAACGAGCGGTGACGGCGGTGGCGGTGGCGGCATGGACATGGACGACATGGGCATGGGCGGGAGTGGCGGCTGATGACCACGGAACCGGTCACCTCTGTGGTGACCACCGACCTGACCGTCGGCGGGATGACCTGTGCGGCCTGCGTGCGGCGGGTGGAGAAGAAGCTCGCGAAACTGGAGGGTGTGACCGCGACGGTCAATCTGGCCACCGGGGGCGCCAGGGTGAGCCATCCGCCGCACGTCAGCCCCGACGAACTCATGGCGACGGTCGAGCAGGCCGGTTACACGGCCGCGCTGCCCGAGCCGCCGAAGCAGCACGGGAAGGAAGAGGCCGGGGAGTCCGACGGCACCCGGCAGGAGCTCGAACGGCTGGTGATCACGGCGCTGCTCGCGGTGCCTGTGGTCGCGCTGTCCATGGTGCCCGACCTGCAGTTCCGCGCCTGGCAGTGGCTGTGTTTCGTACTGGCCACGCCGGTCGCGGTGTGGAGCGCGTGGCCGTTCCACGTGCGGGCGCTGCGCGGGCTGCGGCACTCGGCGGCGACCATGGACACCCTGGTCTCGCTGGGCGTGGCGGCATCCTTCGCCTGGTCGGTGTACGCGCTCGTCTTCGGCGGTGCGGGCGAGCTGGGCATGACGATGCCGTTCAGCCTGCTGCCCGAGGCCTCGGACGGCACGGCGCACGTCTACCTCGAAGTGGCCGTCGTCGTACCGCTGTTCGTGCTCACCGGACGGTTCCTGGAAGCTCGGGCCAGAAACGGCACCGGGGCGGCCCTGCGGTCGCTGGCCCAACTCGCCGCGAAGGAAGTGGCGATACGCGACGACGGGGCCGAACGGCTGATCCCTGTCGAGGAGTTGCGGGTCGCGCAGGTCTTCGTCGTCCGTCCCGGCGAGCGCGTCGCCACCGACGGCGTGGTGGCGGAGGGCAACTCCGCCGTGGACCTGTCCCTGGTCACCGGGGAGAGCGAGCCGGTCGAGGTCGGACCGGGTACGGCCGTGGTCGGCGGGGCGGTCAACGTCGGCGGACTGCTGCTCGTACGGGCTACCGCGGTCGGTGCGGACACCCAGCTTGCCCGCATCACCCGGCTGGTGACCGAGGCGCAGGCGGGCAAGGCGCGGGCGCAGCGGCTGGCGGACGCCGTGGCCGGGGTGTTCGTGCCGGTGGTGCTGGCGCTCGCGGTGACCGTGCTCGGGTTCTGGCTGGGCGCCGGGGCCGACCCGCAGGCCGCCATCACCGTGTGCGTGGCCGTCCTGGTGGTGGCGTGCCCGTGTGCGCTGGGGCTGGCCACGCCGACCGCTCTGATGGCCGCCACCGGGCGCGGCGCGCAGCTCGGTGTCCTGGTCCGGGGCCCGCAGGCCCTGGAGGGCTTGCAGCACATCGACACGGTCGTGCTCGACAAGACCGGCACCCTCACCTCCGGCCACATGACCGTCGCCAGAGTCACCGTCGTGCCGGACGGGCTCGGGCGCGAGGCGGTGCTGCGGCTGGCCGGCGCGGTGGAGCAGGGCTCGGAACACCCACTGGGCCGCGCGATCGTCGCGTACGCGATAGACGCCCCCTCGCGCGACCGTGTTCGAGCGTCGGGTGAAGCCCCGACCGGGCAGGGCACGCTGCCGGAGGTGAGCGGCTTCGCCGCGACCGCCGGGCGCGGCGTGCGCGGCCGGGTCGAGGGGCGGCTCGTCGAAGTCCTCGCGCCGGACGGGGAGTTGCCCGCCGCCCTCACCGAAGCGCTGCGGGCGGCGGAGTCCGGCGTCAACACGCCGGTCCTGGTCCGTGTCGACGGGGCCGCCGAGGCGCTGATCGAGGTCGGAGACGTCGTACGCCCCGGCAGTTACCAGGCCGTGGACCGGCTGCGGCGCCTCGGTGTGCGCCCGGTGCTCGCCACCGGCGACCGGGAGGCACCGGCGCGGGCGGTCGCCGCCGCGCTCGGCATCGAGGAGGTGCACTCCCGCTGCACGCCCGAGGACAAGGCCGGCCTCGTACGGGAGTTGAGGGAACAGGGCTACCGGGTCGCGGTTGTCGGCGACGGGGTCAACGACGCCGCCGCGCTGGCCGGAGCCGACCTCGGCATCGCCATGGGCGGTGGCACGGACGTGGCGATCGGGGCTGCCGACGTGACGCTCGTACGCGGTGACATCGAGGCCCTGGGCGACGCGGTCCGGCTCGCCCGGCGCACCCTGGGCACGATCCGCGTCAATCTCCTGTGGGCGTTCGGCTACAACGTGGTGACCGTGCCGCTCGCCATGGTCGGGCTGCTCAACCCGATGCTCGCCGCGGCGGCGATGTCGGTGAGCTCCCTGCTGGTGGTCGGCAACAGTCTGCGCCTGCGGGCCTGGCAGCCGTCGCGGGTCCGGGGCGGTACCCGATGACCGGACAGCGCCTGTGGCGCCCCAACCGCCGCCGAGTCACCGACACCCTGATCGCCGCGCTCGCGCCCGTCGCCGCGTGCCTCGTCGCACTCGGGGGCCTCACCACCTGGGTCGCCCAGGGCAACGCGGGCACCCCCGCACAGATCGCCGTCACCGGCGGGCGCGTCTTCCTCTCGTTCAGCAGCACCCGGGAGACCTCCGCGTTCTTCCGCATCACCAACTCCGGCGGCGCGGACGACCGGCTGCTGAAGGTCACGTCCTCCGCCACCGGCGGCGACGCCAGGCTCAGCAACCACCGCATGGCGGGCGCACGGGCGGCGTACGGGCAGACGGTGGACTCCGCCGCCGTCCCGGCCGGCGAAAGCCTCGCCATGTCTCCGTTCGGCACGGATGTGACCGTGCGGGCGAAGGAGACATGGCGCGAGGGCGACCTCGTGCCGTTCACGCTGCACTTCGCACGCAGCGGCCGGATCACGACCCTTGCGGTGGTGGTCCGGCCGGGCACGGGCGGGACGTGACCGGCGGCCCTGCCCGGTGAACTCGCCGCGGATACGGCGGTGTTCGGGAAGCTGTGCGTGCCGCCCGCACGGATCGTGACCGCCGCAGGCAGGCGATGAGGCACGCTGCGACCTGCGCGGCGAGCGTTCCAGGGCCGCGGTTGCTACCGCGGCCCTGGAACGCTCTGGGTCTCTGCTGTGCTGTGTGCTGTGTTGTCGGCGCGGCCCAGGTTCTGGCTGCTCGCGGCGAGCGGCCAGACCCGGGATGCGACACGGACTACGCGGTGCGCATGGCTTCTCCTCAGCTGAGTTCCGTCGGGTGCTGCCTGCTGAGGCCATAGACTCACCAGCGATAATCAGCCACCTCAACGTAGCCAATGAGGGGATGCGACGCATGCCACAGCTTCCGGCCTTCGATGTCATGACGGCGACCTGCCCGTCCCGCACCTCACTCGCTCGCATCGCCAACAAGTGGACGGCCATGGTGGTCATCGCCCTCAGCGCCGACCGCATGCGCTTCCGCGACCTGCGCACCACCGTCGACGGCATCAGCGCCAAGGTCCTCACCGAGACCCTCCGCGACCTGGAACGGGACGGGCTCGTCACCCGGCACATGTACGCCGAGGTACCACCCAGAGTCGAATACGAACTGACGCCACTGGGGCGCACCCTGCACGCTCCGCTTCAGGCACTGGGTCTCTGGGCCGAGGTACACATGACCGAAGTACTCTCGGCACGCGAGAGCTACGACTCCCGCCAGTGACCGTGCCTGGTTACCCGAGGCGAGCGTTGAGCGCGAGGAAGGACCTCGGCAGGTGATTCGCCGCCCCACATCGTCTTCCGGGCCGTCGCAGGGCTCAGCGGCCACAGCGGGCAGCGCCGCCTCGGACCGGCGGCACTGCCGCCTGCCGCGGCACGCCGGGCAGGGCCCTGATGCGTCTGTTGATGACGTCCAGCAGGTGGTCGTCGTCCTCGCAGACGATCTCGGCGAGGATGTCGAACGAGCCC
>NZ_JBFAHW010000219.1:0-8282 GCF_040654355.1 Streptomyces sp. NPDC050704
CCTCCCCGAGCCACTCCACCCAACCTCTCAGCGAACCAACAACACACCAGACCAGCGACCACCCAGCACACCAACAAACCCCCCTCCGAGCGTCACCCGACGGCCCTGTTCGGGCCGTCAGAAACGCCATTCGAGAGGCTATCGGAGAGGTACGCGGCGAGGTCCCAGAGAAGGCCGAGGGCTTTACTCCACACGTCTCCGTGGCCTACAGCATCGGCGACGGTCCCACTGAGCCGATCGCGCAGGTCCTCGCCGACCTCAACCTCCCGCCAGCGCATGCTCGCATCTCCACCGCGGAGCTCATTGTGATCCACCGGGACAACCAGATGTACGAGTGGGAGACCTTCGCGAAGGTGCCGCTCGGCTGATGGTCCTCTGCCAAGCGGGGTCTTGCCGCCCGTGCCGTGGGCCTGCAAGACCCCGCGCCCCGCATCGCGGCAGATGAGGCGGGACCTCAGTCGCGAAGGCCCGCTGACCCACCGCTCCTTGGCTGCAAGCCGTTCGGCTCAGGCCGCTTCCACCAGATCGGGGCGCGGCCCGAACCCGCGCCGACAGCGCGGCGGGGTCCTGGTGGGCAGTCCAGCCGCAATCGGCTCCATCGAAGACCCCGCGATCCCGGAGGGGATGCCGGTCCTGATCGACGACGATCTTCTCTTCGAGGACGTCTCGGGGCTGCGGCCGACGGCGGCGGTGAATCGGTGGCTTCGGCGACCACGCAGCGGACGGGCCCTCGCCAGCTGGGCTCACCGCCCGCCCTCGCGCGGTCAGCGCTGATTCTGAGCCATCCTGGGCCCAAACGGGTGGGAATGGCGGTTCGCATGGCGAGTGGTGAGGCGATTTGCCTAGGCTGCCTCGACGTCGATGTCATCACCTTAAGCCGGTTGCGGCTTGTGGCTGTCGAGCAGCTTGGCAAGCAAGGAGTGAAGCTGTCGTCGTTCCGCGGCGTCGAGGCCGGCGAGCAGTTCGGCCTGGACGACATCGGCGTGCTGCTGGAGTTCCTCGAGGTGCTGCCTTCCGGCGGCGGTGAGGGTGACGACGTTGCGGCGCCGATTGGCGGGGTCGGCCTGCCGGTCGACCTGGCGGCAGCCTTCCAGGCGGTTGAGGATGCCGCTGACGTCGTTGCGGTCAAGGCCGAGGCGGCGGCCGATCTCGGCCTGACTGAGCGCCCCGTACTCCTCCAGTGCCGCAAGGACAGCGAAATCGGCGCGGGCACTCAGCGGCATGCGCTGCGCGGTCAGCCGAGCGCCGAGCGTCGACACCTTGCTCGCCTGCCAGCTGGCGAGCTCACGCAGTCGGGCCGGGGGTTGCAATGCGTGATCCATGTCCGCCATGTCCCCATCCTAACCGTTGGCCATCCCAACACGCACCTGTTATGTTGGGCTAACCAACGTTGGCTTGACCAACATGTGAGTGGGGTCAGTGGAGGACCGCCGGTCGACTGCCCCGCACCGCTCCCGAGGAGTCATCTCATGCACAGCAGCAATGCACTTCCCGATCTGTCCGGTCGCAGGGTTGTCGTTCCGGGCGGCACGGGAGCCGTGGGAGAGGGTGTCGTCCGCAGCTACCTCGCCGCCGGTGCGGACGTCGTTGTCCCGACCCGCACCCAGGAGCGGGCGGAGGAGTTCCGGCGCGTGCTCGGTGACGCGGCGACCGACCACCTGCACCTGGTGGTTCACGACTACACGACGTTCGCCGGCGCCGAGCAGGTTGCCGAGGAGATGGAGCGCAGGCTCGGTGGTGTCGACGACGTGGTGGCCCCGATCGGTGGGTGGTGGGCCGGCAAGCGGCTCTGGGAGATCGACGAGGGCGACTGGCAGAACGCCTTCGTCGGGCTCGCGGCCGCGCACGTGGCCGTCCTGCGGGCCTTCCTGCCCAGGCTGAACGCCCGCGGCGCCTACACGTTGATCGTCGGGGCTTCCGCGTTCACGCCGGTTCCCGGCAGCGGCCTGGTCAGCATGGAGCAGGCCACCCTGCTGATGATGCGGCAGGTGGTCGAGGCCGAGGTGGCAGGACAGCAGCGGGTCTTCGCCCTGGTCCTCGGGCCGGTCAGGACCCGCCTGGTCGACTCCGGCGATCCGGACTGGGTCAGTGCCGAGCAGGTCGGTGCGGTCGCCGTCGCGGCCTCGGCCGCAGCGGCAGTGGGCGGCCTGGAGATCCGACTGCGCAGTCAGGCCGAGGCAGACGAGGCGCTGGCAGTGCTCCAGGGCGACCAGCCGATCAGGACCGGCGCGGTCGTTGCCGTGTCCACGATGGAGCCCAAGAACGGACGGCGCGAGGACCTCCTCGAGGTGCTGGCCGAACTCGCTCCGCAGATCCGCGCCGAACCGGGGTGCCTGCACTACTCGGTACACCGACCGCGCGGCGATGCCGACGGACCGCTGCTGGTCATCCAAAAGTTCGCTTCGATCGAGGCGTTCACGGAGCACAGCGCGAGCGTGGCGGACCAGATTCCGAGGATCGCCGCCCTCCTCGCCACGCCCCCCATGCCGCCGACCCTGTTCGAACCGGTCCCGTAGTCCGCTCTCATCGAGGACGTCGGCAACGGCGAGAAGGACCACGTTTGTTGACGTCACCCCAAGTAGAGGGCGAAGCCCCAGGTGCGCAGCACGCCTGGGGCTTCGCCGGCGACACAGCGGCACGGTCTGCTTGTCCGGCAATTCGGCTGCTACACAAGCGAACCGAGTGCGGAATCGGACCGTGATGACGTTCACGTGCGGCCAGCACTGGCGGGCATGGTGGTTCAGGCGCTGGCCGCACATGCTGCTGCATCGATGCGGGGGCCTCGGCACGGGCCCGTATTGCAGGGTGCGGCGTCCCACCCGCCATGATCATGGCCGTGTGCGGCGGCCAGCGGGCGGGGACGGCAGTTGAGGTGGTGCTCGGGATGGAGGTCCACGAGCGGCTTTTGAGGACGGTGGCCTCTGCGAAGTCTCAGGTTCGGGCGGTGTTGCGGGCCCGGATCGTGCTCGCGGCAGCGGACGGGCTCGCCAACGGCGCCATCGCCCGGGAACTGGAGATCAGTATGAACACGGTGCGCAAGCGGCGGGGACGGTTCGCCGCCTGTGGGCCCGCCGGCCTTCGAGATGCCGAACGGTCGGGACGGCCGAGGACCAACGGGCCAGCGGTGCGCATGACGGTCGTAGCCACCGCGACGAGCAAGCCGCCGCACCCGGAGGCGACCTGGTCACATCGGGCCATCGCGCAACGGGTGGCCAGCACGTGCTTCGCGTCAGTGTCTGCCTCCCAGCTCGGCCGGATCCTGGCGGATCTGGACCTGAAGCCGCACAAGGTCCGAGGCCGGCTCACCCGCCGGGACATCCCCGACTTCTGGCAGCGGGCCGCCGACGTGTGCGCTCTCTATCTGGAACCGCCTGAGGGGGCAGCCGTGCTATCGATCGACGAGAAGACCGCCCCGCCCGCTCGCGCCGGTATCCCGGGCGCCCCGCGCGCCCGGGAAAACCCGTCCGGCAGGAGTTCGAGTACCGGCGTCACCGCCGCGACGCGCTGGAACAGCTCGTGCTTGTCGGGTACCGCGGTGTTCCACGCGCTGGTGTTGATCACTCCGGGCGAGATGGCGTTGACGCGCGTGGGCGCCAGTTCAACCGCGAGGGCGGATGCGAGCGCGCTGACGCTGCCGTTGGTGGCTGCCATCGCGACGCCTCCCGGTGACGGCCGCCACGCCCCCAGGCCGGAGAAGAACAGCACCGATCCCTCTTCGGCGATCATCGGGGCGAAGTGCTTGGCCAGCAGGATGGGTCCGAGGACCTTGGTATCGAAGGCCGCGAGCAGCGCGCGGCGCTCGACGGAGACGACCGGCCCGCTGGCCCGTTCCGCGGCGACGCTGACAAGGTGGTCGAGCCTGCCGGCGGCCCTGACCTGATCCGCGGCCGCCTGGATCGACCCCTCGTCCGACAGGTCGAGAGCGACAGGCCGGACCGCGTCCCCGATGGCCTTCGCCGCGACAGCCGTCTTCTCGATGTCCCGTCCCGCGAGGGTGACCCGCGCACCCTCGCGCAGGAGATCGGTTGCCAGGGCAGCAGCGATGTCCGAGCTGCCCCCACGATCAGAACGTGTTTGTCCTTCAGCGACTACGCCATCGAATGCTCCTCGAAGTTGCACAGGACGAGCGGTGAGCCCGCCCTCTGTCTGCCGTGCAACTGCCGACAGGGAGCCATCCTTACCGTCTTACTATCGATAGAAGTATGGCTTGCGATAGATATTGCTCATACCGGCGGGGATGGAGTGCGTGCCTGACCCCGGGTTCGACACCGTCTCCATATCCGCCAACCGGCGATCTCGCATCAGTCGGCAGTTCTGAGGACGAAGCCGGGACCGCGCTCCTGGCCTGCGGACCGCCGCCGTGCGCGCCTGATTGCCGCTGGCCGTGCGGAGCTGCCCAGGCGCGCCGAAGTCGTGGGACGGCGATGCCATACGGCTCGTCTGCGTCGTCGGGCAGGGCGCCGATGCCCCCTCCGGGCGGTCGCCGCAGCAACGCCGGCCTGTGCGGGCGTCGATGCGTCCGGGTCCGGCCTTTGCCGAGTCGATGGGTGCTGACGCCGCCCCCGCTGTTGGTCGCCGGCGAACGACCTGGTCGCCTACCGCCTCGGCGGGGCGATCCTCAGGCGGACGGTCACGCCTTCGCGGGAGTCGAGTTGTCCCCTCCGAGTTGAGTTCGCACGTCGCGGGGCACGTGCACGCCGTGCCTGCGCATGTTGGCGATGAACCGCGCGGCGAGCGGGTCGAGTGTGGTGGGGGTGACCGCCACTAGTTGCCTGACCCAGTGTGGTGAGAACGATCGGACCGCGCCCGGGAAGCCGGCGCTGATCGCGCTCACCGGGCATACCGCGACCCCCAGGCCGGCGGCCGCGAGTTGCGGGGCTGCGACAGTCACCGATGTCCTCATCACAGGCTCCGGGCGGACTCCGGCCTTGGTGAGGAACCGGTCAAGCCACGTGCTGAGGCCGTTGTCCGGAGCGAAGTGGACAAGGCGCACTCCATCAAGATCCTGTACGCGGACGACGGGCTGCCGGGCGATGGGGTGGGCCGTTGGTGCCGCCAGCACAATTTCCTCGTCGGCGACCACGGTGGCCGTGAAGCGGTCGGGCACCGGAGCGGGCATCAGCACCACGTCCGCTTCGTCGGCGTCGATGAAGCCGTGAAGCTCTTCTGCCGACGTGGATTCACGCAAGGTGATCGTCACCGCGGGGTGACGGTCGTACCACTCGCGAATGACCGGGGCGAGCACGGAGATCAGGCTCTGCGCGCAGGCCAACCGCAGTGATCCCCCGGTCGCTTCGCCGGCTGCGCGGGCCGACCGGACTGCGGAGGCGGCCGCTTCGATCGCTCGTCTGGCATCCACGACGGCGGCACGCCCGGCAGGAGTGAGCTTGACTCCCCTGGGTTCGCGGCGAAGCAGGATCGTCCCTGTCTCGCGTTCCAGCGCGGCGAGTTGGTGAGAGACAGCGGGCTGCGACGAATGCAGCCGCCGTGCAGCCTGTGTGACCGACCCGGAGTCCGCGACCGCGACAAGGCACTCCAGCGCCCGAAGAGAAGCCATGCCGATATTTTATCGCAGACCACCTAAGTATGAATCTTTTCGAGGGAATGGCTCGTGACCGAAGACTGCTTCACCCCGTGAGACCTGATCGCCCCGAGGCAGGCGAGAGGCCGGTATCGATGAAGGAGAGTTTCATGGCACGAGCATTCGTCACAGGCGGTTCGGGGTTCATCGGCCAAGTGCTGGTCCGTCGGCTTGTCAGTGAGGGGCATACGGTCCGAGCTCTGGTCCGAAGCGAGGAGTCGGCCGCCACGGTGGCAGCACTGGGCGCGGAACCCGTGCGGGGCGAGCTGACCGACTCGGCCACGTGGCGGGACGCGGTGAAGGGCAGCGAAGTGGTCTTTCACCTCGCTGCCGAAACCGATATCTCCAGCGACCGTGCACGTCAGGAGGCGGTGACGGTCGGCGGCACTCAGGCAGCGATGGACGCGGCCCGCTATGCCAAGGTTCCCCGGTTCGTTCACTGCGGAACCGAAGCCGCGCTCCTTGCCGGCGACCCCCTCGTGGACGTCGACGAAACCGCGCCGCTGCGGCCGGACTCGGAAGCCGTCTACTCTGCGGTGAAGGCTGAGGCCGAGGCGATCGTGCTCGACGCGAACGCGCCGGGATTCGCCACGGTGTCGATCCGGCCCAGGATGGTATGGGGCCCCGACAGCATCCTCATCGACATGCTGATCGAGTTGGTGAAGGCGGGGCAGTTCGCCTGGATCGAGGGCGGTCGCCACACGACTGAAATCACGTTCGTCGACAACTGCGTCGAGGGCCTCGTGCTCGGATGGCAGCGCGGCCGGCCGGGCCAGGCATATTTCGTCACCGACCAACACCGCGTCACCTTCCGCGACTTCTGGGAGACCCTGTTCGAGATCCATGGCGTCGACAAGCCGACCGCCGAACTGGACGCCGTGACTGCCGCCCGTGCGATCCCCGTGCCCGTTCGATGGTTCCTCGGGCAGACGTGCACCCTGCGGACCGACAAGGCGGTAGCCGAACTCGGGTACAAGCCCATCGTCTCGCACGCCGCCGCTCTGGAGGCCGTCAGGAACTCGGTGGCCGTCGCCCGCGCGTGAAGCGCCGTCCACGTTCAACCGGCATACGTCAAGCCCACACCGACACCTCGCGGACCAGACTTCCCCTGCCACCGCCGCCCATACGCTGATCGCGGGAAGCATGCGGACCGCTCGACAACGACCTGCCGTCCGCGAGGCAGCGTCGGTCGGATGTCAGTGTCCCGTGAGACGTTCGTTCTCCTTGAAGGAAACTGAGAAAAGATCATGGAAGACGACCAACTCCAAGCCGTCGCCCGTCAGCGTCATGACGGACTCGGCAAGTTCGGAATGGGTTTCAAGATCGCGGCCGAGCGTCACCCAGACGCAGGGGTGGTGGTTCTAAGGGGGCGGTTCGTGAGTTGATGTCCGTTCCGGACTTGGTTACTGCTTCTTGCTGAAGGTGCCGGGCTCGGCCTCGGTGAGGATTCCTAGTGTGACCAGGCGTTTCATCTTGGCTCGGGTGCGTTCGATGTGTTTCGGCAGGAGCTCGAAGTCAAGGGCCTGGCAGATGTCGCGGGCCCTGAGTGGGCCGGTGGTGTCGTTGAAGACGGCGAGGATGCGCGGGTAGTCCGGGTGCTCGGGCAGCTCCAGACTCCCTGATGGGTCGGGGCTCTGGACCGGGATTCGGTCGGCGAGGCCGGTGATGGTCGTGCGGGTGATGGCGAGGTGTTCCAGACGCAGTTGGGCCTCTCGGAGCTGGGTCTGAAGGGTGTCGATCTGGGTGCGGAGATTGCCGGCCAGGGCCCGGGCGGCGTCTTCCTGAAGGTCGAGCGCCTGAAGGAGGGGGTTGAGGTTCACGCGCCGGCCACCTGCGGATCGCGCCAGGTGAGCGTGCTCGCGTCGGTGAGCCGGCGGGCCATGACGTGGGTCATGGCCCAGTAGACACGTGAGGTGGAGGAGGCCGGGCGGTGTTCGTAGTCGCGGACCAGGCGCCGGTGCAGTATCAGGGTCTCGAAGGTCTGCTCCACCCGCCACCGTTTCGGCTGCGGAACGAATCCCCGTTCCTCAGGGGTGCGCCGGACGATCTCGACGTCGATGCCGAGGGCGGCCCCGTGCGTGACGACCTGGTTCTTGAAGCCCTGGTCGACCAGGGCCTTGCTGACCGAGCCGCCGGCCGCGACGGCGACCTGGTCGAGCAGAGCGATGCCGGCGGCGTTGTCGTGGACGCTCGCGGCCACCACGGTGACGGCGATGACCAGGCCAAGGACGTCCACGGCCAGTCCCCGCTTGCGGCCAGGCATCCGTTTCGCGGCGTCTTTGCCCGTCGTGACTGCGGGGACCCCGGTGGCCGCCCGGACACTCTGGGTGTCCAGGATCACCAGGGTCGGGTCCTCTAATCGCCGGTTCCTCTCCCGCACCTGGCAGCGCAGGAGTTCATGGATGTGCTGGTCGGTGCCGTCGTCCCGCCAGGCGGCGAAGTAGTAGTACGTCGCGCTCTTCGGCGGCAGGTCGTTCGGCAACAGGGCCCACTGACAGCCGGTCCGGGACTGGTAGAGGATCGAGTTCACGATCTCCCGCATCGGATAGCGGCCCTGGTGGCCGCTCACGGAACGGTGCCGGTTCTTCCAGGCCGTGAGCACCGGCTGTCGGGTAGGCCCCGCCCCTCTCAGGGCGAGGCCCCCCTCAGAACCGTGCGTGCGCCTCACAACGCACACGGCTCAAGCAGCCCCCTTGGACCG
>NZ_JBFAHW010000220.1:0-7907 GCF_040654355.1 Streptomyces sp. NPDC050704
GCCACGTCGCGTACGCGCTCGTCCAGGAAGGTGTGGCCCTCGACGAGGTGTTCGCCCGCCGTGTGCACTGTCACCCGCCAATGGGGGGAAGAGGCACTCACGGCCCACCGCGCCTTCCACCAAGCGCTGTACCGGGCCTCGCACAACGACGTCCTCATCCGTCTCCTGGACGACCTGTGGGACAAATCCGATCGCTACCGGCGCCTCGGCCTCGAACTCCCGCCCGGTGACGAGCCCCGCACCCGGGACCTTCAGGAACACCACCAACTGGTCTCCCTGATCGTGGACGGCCGCGCCGCCGAAGCCGCCCAGCTGATGCGGGGCCACATCACCCACAGCCTCACCGCCACCGCCATCAGCGCCCTCGAAGACCGCGAGGGCATGCGGGCAGGCCAGTCCGTGGGCCGACCGGTTCCTCCTGTGTTGCCGTAGGCGGCGTAGATGCTGCGCCGGTTGATGCCCATGGCCTCCGTCAGGCGAGATCGGCAGGTGCGTTCAGGCCCACATGGACGAACATCCGTCCCACCACGCCTGAGCTACCGGGCGGCTTCGCGCTGGTTCACCGCCCGGGTCAGCTCCCGGTTGGCCGCGCGGGCCGCCTCCGGCTCCGCTTCCCTCTCCTCCAGCCTCGTGGTCAGCCCGGCGGTCGGCTGCACCAGACCCACGACCCGGCGCTGGAGCTCTTACACGCAGCAGAAGTCTGGCCAGTGGCGGCCTCCACGACGAACGAGCGGACGGCAGCGGACAGGGGCTGCGGGAACAATCAAGGATCGTCCTCAGCTCCTCCTGGTGTCTTAGCGTTTCTCAGACATTGAGCAGCCCATTGGTCGACTCCACGGAGGCGGTCGTCGTGTCCGGGATGCTGCTGCCCGGAGGGGTGCCGCCACCGGAGCCGTACACCTGGAACTCCCACAGCGAGTAGCCGTAGGCGGTGCCGTTGCCGGAGGCCTGGATCTGGAACGCGCGGGCATACGCGGGACGCGTGCTCGGTGGACGAGGAGGTCGCGGGTCTGCCCTGGGACAGCAGATCGGCGGCGGCCGCCGGCTGTCAGCAGAGTCAGCGCCACCTCCGGATAACGGTGAGAGCGCGGTAACCGGACAGGGGTGCCGCGTGCGGCTGTTACCGGGACTGTTCGAAGAGCCAGTCGATGACCACGTCGTTCTCGTACGTCTGGGCCCATGCGAGGTGTGGGTTCACCGGTGTCGTTCCGGGCGGGTAGCTGGTGAACAGTACGTGACTGCGCGTCGCCCGGGCCTGCCGCAGGAGTGCCCGGGACCGGGCCTCGAACTGTGCCTTCGGCAGATCGTTGGCCCACTCCCCACGGGTGACCCGGGCACCGGCGGTCTCCAGGGCGTTCATCAGTGTCCAGGTGCCGGGCTTGCCGAACCGGCCCTCCCGGTAGGGGACGACCGGGTCGTCGACGGAGTGGTCGGCCCAGATCGGGATGTGCGTGATCCTGTCCATGGTGGCCGCGTCGCCCCAGCCGGCCGTGGGCAGGGCAGCCGCGAACACCTCGGGACGCTTCGCCAGCAGGCTGTAGATACCGCGCCCACCCGAGGACAGGCCGACGAGATAGAGCCGGGCTGTGTCCACGTTTCGGGAGAGCTCGTTCACGAAGGTGTCGATGAGTTCGATCAGCGCGGCCTGGACCTTGGCATCGGTCCAGTCCGTGCCGTCGGGTCCGTCCATGGGACGGGGCAGAGGGATCTGCGGAGAGAGGACGAACGCGGGGTCGCGGCGCTGTCGTTCCGGTTTGGCGAACGTGACCGCGATCCGGTTGGAGGTCAGCTGGGTCATGTTGTTGTCGGCGACTTCGCCACCGCCGTGCAGGGTGACGACGAGTGGGTACCGCTTGTGCGTCTGCGGGTTCCGTACGAATCCCTCGGGCTGGTACAGCCGGAAGTCCAGTTCAAAACCTGCGGAGTCGGTGAAGGAACCGGCGGCGAAGTCATCGGCCACGGGAGTGATGACGTCGTCGTTCCGGCTCGCGAACGGACCGGCCCTGAGCACTGGTTCACCTTCCGGAGCGTGCACGTCCGCCACTTGTCTGACGGAGTAGGCGCGGTCGAGCGGAAGGGGGTCGGTGCCCGCGGCCCGTGCGTTGGGGTCGTTCGGGTCGAGTTCGATGATCAGGCGGTCCCCCGGCCGGCCTGGGTGAGATCGGTCGTCCACCTCGGCTGTGCTGCTGGAGTAGACCCGGGTGACCGTACGAGCCGCCGTTTGTCCGCCCACAGTGGCCTTCACCTGGAAAGCCGAGGGCGGGATCACCCCGCCGCGCAGGTCGATGCGGTGCGAGTACTGGAGGGCGACGGCTGTCACCAGCCAGTTGTTCCTCGGCGTCACCTGCGTGACGAGGTCCGTTCGCAGGACCGGATTGCGCCCGGAGGTCACTTGTCGTTCTTGGGATGTGGCTGTCGTGGCGCCGGCGGCCGAGGCGGTTGCCGTGCTCACGGCCGGCGCCGCGACCGCACCTGCTGTGACTGCGAGCGCCGTACGTCTGGTGATCCGTCTCATCAGTCCTCGTCTCGGTCGGTGGGGCACCCGGACCGGGTGCCTGGTGTGTGGAGGTGCTCGTCCTGCTCCGAACTCCCGGAAGCTGGCGGTGCGTTGGAGGTCTGAGCGGCATGTGCGGTGGCTGCCGGGGCAGTCCGCGGCCGGCGGGGACTCCGCTCGGGCCCGGGTCACCTGTCACAGGGGGAACGCACCGGTCAGTAGGGCGCCGGCGGTCATGACCAGGGTGGTGGCGAAGGCCCAGCGGAAGATGAAGCGCTGGTGTTCGCCGAGCGACACACCGCTCATGCCGACCAGGATGAACGTGGACGCGGTGAGCGGGCTGAGCGGGAACCCCGTGGTCATCTGGCCGAGAATGGCAGCCCTGGCGACCTCGGCCGGGTCCGTGCCGAAGCCCTGCGCGGTCTCGGCGAGTACGGGCAGTACGCCGAAGTAGTAGGCGTCCGGGGTGAAGACCAGGCTCAGCGGCATGCCGGTGACGGCCACCACGACGGGCAGGTGGGACCCGAAGGAGTCGGGGACGACGGAGACGAGCGCCTCGGCCATCTCGTCGATCATCTTGGTGCCGGTGAGGATCCCGGTGAGGACACCGGCCGCGAAGATCATCGTGGTGACCAGGACCACGCTCTTGGCGTGCTTGTCGAGCAGCGCCTGTTGCTGTTCCCAGGTGGGGTGGTTGACCAGCACCGCGATCGCGAACCCGAGGACGAACAGCACCGGAAGCGGCATCACTTCCTGGATCAGGCAGACCAGGAGGGCGATGGTGAGCAGGAGGTTGAAAATGTTCAGCCAGGTCCGCCAGGTTCGCGGCAGCGGCGGGACCCGGACGGTGCCGGGCCCGTCCCCGGGAGCTCGGAGGGCCTGACGCTCCCCGTCAGCCGTCGCGGGAGTGGCGTGCCGACTCGACTCGGGTTCCGTGGTCGCCGTGAGCGTCGTCGAAGCCGCGGACTCACGATCGTCCCGCTCGCCCTCGCCCTCGCCCTCGCCCTCGCCCTCGCCCTCGCGCACGTCCGCGGCCGGACCCTGCGGGGACAGCGCGGCCAGACGGTTGCGTTCCCGGCGGCCGAGCAGGTACGCGGCCACCAGCACCCAGACGACGCCGAAGCCCATCGCCGGCAGCACGGGGTTGAAGACCTCGGAACTGTCCAGCTTGAGTGCCGCCATGGCGCGTACGGTCGGGCCGCCCCAGGGGACCATGTTCATCACGCCCGCGCCCAGGCAGACGACTCCGGAGAGCACCAGGGGGTTCATGCCGAGCCGCTTGTAGACCGGCAGCAGTGCGGAGACGGTGATGAGGAAGGTGGAGGCGCCGTCGCCGTCCAGGGCCACGCACAGGGTGAGGACGGCTGTGGCGACGGTGATTCGCAACGGGTCACCACGCGCCGCGCGCAACAGGCCGCGGATCAGGGGGTCGAAAAGCCCGGCGTCCACCATCAGGCTGAAGTACAGGACCGCGAAGGCGATCATGATGCCGGTGGGGGCCACCTTGGACAGCCCACCGAGAATCAGCTCGCCCAGATCGCCGGCGAAACCGCCGATGAGCGCCGCCAGTACCGGAAGCAGGATCAGAGCGACCAGTACCGAGGCTCGTTTGGTCATGGTGAGCAGCAGGAGGACGGCGATCGTGGCGAAGCCCAGGGCTGCCAGCATGACGGCGCTCGCTTTCTCGAGGACGGCCCTCGGCGGCCGGCGGTGGGCGGGACTGGGCGGGACTGGGCTGGGGGAGGCAGGCCGAGGTGTTACGCGAGAGTTTCGGAGCACCGGCGGATCGGTGTCCAGCATCAAACCGAGATCTGTTCATGCGTTAAGCGCATGAATTCAGGCAGGGCGCCTTATGCTCGTCGGCCATGGAGGCCACCACCCTGCGTCAACTGTCCGCATACGCGGCCGTCGCCCGGGCCGCGAGCTTCACCGCGGCCGCCGCGGAGATGCACGTGTCCCAGTCATCGCTCAGCCGCGCGGTCGCGGATCTGGAGCGACAACTGGGCGTCCAGCTGCTGGAACGGGACACCCGCAACGTGCAGTTGACCGCGGCGGGCGTCGAGGCCCTGCGTGTCGCCGAGCAGATCGTCACCGCTCACCGGGCGGGCATGAAGGAGCTCAGGCGATACCTGCTCGGCGAGTCGGGAACGGTCGCCGTGGCCACCCTTCCCTCCGTCGCGGCGGTGCTCCTGCCGCAGGTGATCTCCGACTTCCGCGAGCGGCGGCCACAGGTGGCGGTACGACTCCTCGACGGCCTGGAGCGGTCGGTACTGGACCGGGTCCTGTCCGGCGACGCCGACTTCGCGATCACCACCGTCGGTAACCCGCCGGAACAGTTGGAGCACCGCCCCCTGGTCAGGGACCGCTTCGTCGCGGTGCTGCCGGTGGGCCACCCGCTCACCGACCACCACGAGATCACCTGGGACGACCTGGCTCGTCAGCCGTTCCTGGCCGTCGGGCGCGACTCGAGCGTGCGCCGGCTCACCGACGCGGCGTTCGCCCAGATCGACGCGCACGCGCCACCGGCGGCCGAGGCGGGCAGTATCGCGACCGTGGGCGGACTGGTGACCGCCGGCCTCGGGGTGTCGGCGATGCCCGCCCTGGTGCTCCCGCTGATGGGTGCAGGACCCGTCGTCTGCCGTCCTCTGGTGGACCCCGTGGTGGACCGGCGCCTGGACATCGCGCTGCGCGCTCGGCGAACGCTCCCGACCGTGACGGAGCGGTTCCTTCAGACGCTCGAAGAGTTCCGCCTCCAGGGGCGTCCGCTTCCGCCCGGGGTTTCGTGGGCTTGAGGCAGCGCGCCAGCCCTCCCCCACTCATGCGTTTTTCGCATTGATTGATGGCCTTCTGTTGCTCGACAAGCATTTCTCGGCTCCGGCAGTCTGAACACAACGGCGACGGGCCGCGCCGTACCACCGCGGACGACGCTGTCGGGATCCACGCGGAACGGCAGGGCAAGGGAGCTCAGCAGTGTCGGACAACGAGCGGAACACCACCGGAAGCGGGCAGTTGCGCGGGCTGAAAGTGGTCGAGTTCGCCCATGTGGTGGCCGGTCCGCTGGCGGGCTCGATGCTCGCCGACCAAGGCGCCGACGTCGTACACGTGGAACCCCCCGGCGCCGGAGACGCGGCCCGCGCCATGGGTCCCCAACGTGACGGCGTTCCCCTGTGGTTCAAGGTCGCCGGCCGCAACAAACGCTCGGTCACCCTCGATCTGCACCACGAGGCCGGCCGACTCGTCGCCCACCGGCTCGTCGCCTGGGCGGACGTCGTCATCGTCACCCTGCGCGCGGGACGCCTGCGCAGCTGGGGACTCGACTGGGACTCCGTACACCGGATCAACCCCCGGGCCGTGCTGCTGCAGATCTCCGGCTTCGGCGCCACCTCCTCACAGGCGGACGCCCCCGGCTTCGGGAAGGTGGGTGAGGCGCGCAGCGGAGTCGTCCACCTGACCGGTTTTCCCGACGGCCCGCCCGTGCACACCGGCTTCTCGCACGGCGACGCCGTGACCGGCCTGATGGGCGCCTACGCCGTCCTCGCCGCCCTCCACCGCCGCGACCACGACCCCGGGTTCGACGGCGAGTGGATCGACCTCGCTCTCTTCGAGTCACTGTTCCGACTGGTCGAGTGGCAGGTCATCGTCCACGACCAGTTGGGACGAGTACCCGAACGCTCCGGCAACCAGTTGGCGGTCGCCCCGGGGGCCGTGATCAACACCTACCGCTCCCACGACGGCGAGTGGATAACGGTGACCTCCGCGACGCTGCGCTCGGTCCGCAACATCGCCCGCCTGCTGGGACTCCCCGAGAAGGAGTTCACCACGGCTCAGCAACAGTACGACCGACGCGAACAGTTGGACGAGAACCTGCGGAACTGGGTGGCGGAGCGCGACACCGGCGAGTGCCTGGAGGAGTTCGCCCGTGCCGAAGTCGTGGCCTCACGGGTGTTCGACGCCGCGGACATCGCCGCCGACCCCCTGTACGCCGAACGCGAAGACATCGTCACCGTCGACGACCCCGATCTCGGTCCGGTACGCATGCAGGCGGTGATCCCGCATTTCCGGCAGCGCCCCGGGCGGGTCTGGCGGACGGGCCCCGCCCTCGGGCAGGACAACCACCTGGTCTACGGGCAGTGGCTCGGACTCAGCGCGGACGAGCTGGCCGGCCTGGAGAAGAGCGATGTCATCTAGGGAGTCCTCGAAGATCCCTGTCGAGGTGGACGCGAGAGTGGTCGGCCGGCCCCCGCTACGCTCCCTGCTCTTCGTCCCCGGCACCAGAACCGACTGGCTGCCCAAGGCTCGGGCGGCCGGCGCCGACGCGGCCATCCTCGACCTGGAGGACGCGGTACCCACCGCGGACAAGCTCGCCGCCCGCGCGCAGGTGGCCGACGCCGTCGCACAGGCCGCCGCCACATCGGCCGAGCAGGCGGGACGGATGGCCCTGTTCGTCCGTGTCAACCCGCTGAACGACTGGGCCGGGGCCGAGGAACTACGCGCGGTCGTACGGCCCGGACTCGCCGGTGTCGTCCTTCCCAAGGTCCGCTCCGCCCAGGACGTGAAACTTGCCGACCGGCTGCTGGCCTGGTGCGAACAGGAGCAGAGCCTGCCACCGGGACACATCGCGCTGGTTCCCCTGCTGGAGACGGCGCGTGGCCTGCGCGAGGCCTACGACATCGCCCAAGCCGCCTCACGTATCGCCTACTTGGGCGCTCTCACCGCCCCCGGCGGCGACGTGGAACGCGCCGTCGGCTACCGCTGGAGCCCAGCGGGAACCGAAACGGTGGCACTGCGCTCCCGCGTGCTGCTGGACGCCAGGGCAGCCGAAGTGCCCTGCCCGGTCAGCGGACTGTGGACGCGCATCACCGACCTGCCGGGGCTACGCGCCTTCGCCGAACAGAACCGCTCCCTCGGCTACGAGGGCATGATGGCGATCCACCCCTCCCATGTCCCCGTGATCAACGAGGTGTTCTCTCCCGGCCCCGCCGAACTCGCCCGCTACGCAGAGCTGATCGCGGCGATCGAGGCGGCACAGAACGAAGGGACGGGCGCCGTGACATTCCAGGGCGAGATGGTCGACGAGGCCATGGCGCGTACGGCCCGCCTTGTGCTCGAACGACACGGGGCGCAGGATCGCGTGGCGTGTACGAGCTCCGCGTCGAGGCCACAGGCCCGCGCCGTTCAGCGTCCCCTGACGGACACGTACCCTCGCTCGGTCTGACCGCCGGCCGGCGGGTGTCGCCTGGACGGCGGGCGGATCTGTGTACTTCCCGTGAAGATCGGCAACCTTCAGCCTGTCGACGGCAACTGAGAGGAGACACCAGCGGTCGGGTGGCCCGGGGGAATTTCACCCCCGGGCTCCCACAGATCCCGGCGTGACAGTCTCCCGTCACCGGGCTCCTATTGTCCTGGTCACCAG
>NZ_JBFAHW010000221.1:0-7483 GCF_040654355.1 Streptomyces sp. NPDC050704
GTCCCACCCCAGCCCCCCCTTTTCCGTCGCGGAAGGTGTCAGCCTGTCTTGCGGCTTCGGGTGCGGATCAGCGCCCTGGTGACGATCGGTGGCAGCAGGTCCTTGGCGACCTTGCGGGCGCGGTTCGGACGGGCGGCCGGAGCGATGGTGACGGGACGGGCGGGGGCGGGTCGGGACGGGGCCGTGGGCTTGGCCGGGGCGGTCGGCCGCGGGGGCTCGGGGTCGCCCGCGTGGCGGGACACCGGGTGCTTCGGCTCCGTGGCCTTCTTGCCGTCGATGCGGATCATCCCGCGGCCCGCGACCTGCTGCACCTCGTGCCACATGTCGTCACGCGCCGCCAGCCACTCCAGCAGGGCGTCGCGCAGCGGCTCCGGATCGCCCCAGGTGCCGTAGAACTTGGTGCCGGTCACGCATATGGGACGCAGATCGAGCGCGGCGACCGCACCCCAGGTGGCGGCGGCCACGCCCGGGCAGTGCTCGGCGCGGTAGTCGTCGAGCACGACCACACCGTCCGGCAGGAGGATGTCGCGCACGGCCTCGATGTCCCCCCACACGTGCTCGAACAGGTGCGAGGCGTCGATGTGCGCGAAACGGCAGCTGTCGTCCTCGACGCGGTCGGCGACCACGGAGCTCGGCGCCTGGATGAGTTCCGGCAGCTTCTCGTGGAAGGAGAGGAAGTTGGCCTCGAAGGCCCGCCGGGTCAGCGTCGAGTACGACTTGTTCATCTCCTTGCTGTTGGCGGAGTCCTCCGCGGGCGAGTCGAAGAGGTCGCACACCGTGAAGGCGTCCTCGTCGCGCAGGTAGGAGGCCATGAAGATGGCGCTCTTGCCCATGTACGCGCCGAGTTCGAGCAGGTCGCCCGGCTGAGCGCGGTCGAGCTGCCCGGTCAGGAACCAGTCGAACAACTGCTGGTCGACAGGACGGAACCAGCCCTTGACCTCCGACAGGGCCTTGGGACGGGGCAGTTCGGTGGTGCTGGTGGTCATGAGTACTCCGTAAAACGGGGTCTATGAAATTCCTGTGTTGGGGATGGGATCCGAGCGCTCAGGGTCTGTCAACGACGGGAACGGAAACGCCGGGTGTCGGGACGGTGGCGAGCGGTGAGGCGGCGGACTCGTGCGCCGCCGAGGGCACCGGACGGCGCTCGTCCAGCGGCAGCACCGCAGGCAGTCCGGCCGTCTCGCCGAGCACGACACGGCGTACGACACGCTCGGCTGCGTGCCCGTCGTCGTACGGGCAGAAGCGCTCCCGGAACGCGGCCCTCAGCTGCGCGGAGCGCGAACCGCGCCAGTGGCCGGTCGCGAAGATGTCGATCAGTTCGTCCTCGTTGCGCGCGACCGCGCCCGGCGGGAACGCGCGCACGTCGAAGTACGTGCCGCGGGCCGCCTCGTACGCCTCCCAGTCGTCCGTGTGGATCACGATCGGCCGGTCGAGGTTGGCGTAGTCGAACATCAGGGCGGAGTAGTCGGTGATCAGCGCGTCCGAGGCCAGGCACAGGGACTCGATGCTCGGGTGGTCCGACACGTCGATCACCCGGCCCGCGCTACGGGCGAGCGGGGCCTTGTACGTGTGGTGCGCGCGGGCCAGCAGGACGAACCGCGGGCCGAGTTGGCGCACGATCCGCTCCAGGTCGAGCGGGGTGCGCTGGGTGCGGCGGTAGTCCCGGTGCGTGGGCGCGTACAGGACGGCGACCGCGCCCTCCGGGATGCCGAGGGTCTCGCGCAGCCGGGCCACGTCCGCCGAAGTCGCCTGCTGGAGAACGTCGTTGCGGGGCTGGCCGTACTCCAGCGTCGTGTAGCCGGACGGGAAGACGCGCTCCCAGGCGAGCGTGGAGTGGCGGTTCGCGGACAGGCAGTAGTCCCACTTGTCGGCGTCGCGCAGCAGCTCGGCGAAGTCCGTGCCGCGTGCCGCCGCCGGGCGCTCCTGGAGGTCGAGGCCCATGTGCTTGAGCGGTGTGCCGTGCTGCGTCTGGAGGATGACCTGGCCCCGGCGCTTGACCAGCCGCCGGTCGAAGCCGACGTTGCTGACGAGGTACTTGGAACGGGCGAGCGCCGTCCAGTACGCGGCGCTGCCCGGCCGCACCCGGCGCGTCGCCGTCGGGATCGTGTGGTGGAACTCCGGTTCCGCGATCCACGTGGTGCGCATGCCCGGCGCGTACGTCCGGAACGCGGTCTCCAGCGCTCCCGGGTTGCAGCCGTGGCCGCGCCCCCCGTGGCTGGCGAACACGGCATGGTCGGCCCGTACGGGAAGCCGGCGCTGGACGGTGTAGTGCAGCCGGAGCGCGGCGGCCCGGGCGGTGCGCAGCAGGGCCCCGGTGACTCCCGCCACACGTCTCTTCAGCCGCGCCGCTGTCCACAGCGCGCGGTAGGTGCGATGGCTGCCCAGGCGTACGAGGGTGCGCCGCAGCCTGCTGCGAGACGGGGCCTTGGCGCCACGGACGCGGTAACGGCCGTAGTGGGCGCGGGCCTTGCGCAGGAACGCGGCGCGGGTGCCGTGCGGCAGCCGGTCCCGCTTGAGGAACACGGCCGCGAGGTGGTCGGCCATCCGGTGGAACAGGACCGGGCGCCAGTGCGCCAGTTCGGGATGCGCGTCGAGATGGGCGAACACCCGGTCGTACTGCTCGAAGATGTCGAAGTGACTGCTGCTGGTCGTGCCGAGGATGCTCCCCTGACGTCGCTGGCGGTAGTGGACACAGACGCGGTCGAGCGTCGCGATGGTTTCTGAGGCCATCAGAACTGGATACGTCCAGGGGGTGTCCTCGTAGTAACCGGGCGGGAAAGTGAACCCCTCCCGCGCGATGAACTCCCGGCGGTACGCCTTGTTCCACACGACCATGAGGACCTTCAGCAGCCCGGGCCTGTCGTCCAGCCGGAACGGTGCCGGGGCCTCCTCGGTGAGCTGGCCGGCCTGCACGTTGCGGATCGTCTCGCCCGACCAGAAGGTGCGCGCGTAGTCGTAGACCAGGACGTCCGGGTCGCCGGTCTCCTTGATGCGGTCGGCGACCGCCCGCAGCGCGTCCGGGGTGAGGGTGTCGTCGCCGTCCAGGAAGATCAGGTAGTCGCCGGTCGCGTGCTCCATACCGGCGTTGCGGGCCGGGCCGAGGCCCGCGTTCTCCTTGAGGTGGACGGCTCGTACGCGTGGGTCGCGGGCCGTGAACTCGTCGATGATGGCGCCGCAGGCGTCCGGTGAGCAGTCGTCCACCGCGATCAACTCGAAGTCGGTGAAGGACTGTTCCAGGACCGATGCCATGCACTCGTGCAGATACGCCTGCACCTTGTACGCGGGGACGATGACACTGAACCGGGGCAAGAGGCATCCATGGGTCGGCGCGGGCATACTGCCCGGCAACGGCCGAAGGGGTTGCCGGGTTACGCCGGATACGGCATGTGGGGGACGCCGGAGCGACGCGAAGGGGCGGACCGGTGCCGGTCCGCCCCTCCGCGCACGTACGACCCAGGTGCCGCGACCCGTGGTCCCCGGGCGCTACTTCACCGCGCCCGCCATCACACCGGACACGAACTGCCGCTGGAACGCGAAGAACACGGCCAGCGGGATCACCATCGAGATGAAGGCCCCGGGGGCCAGCGTCTCGATGTTGCCGGAGAACTGACGGGTCTGTTCCGTCAGCGCGACGGTCAGCGGCCGTGACTCGGAGTCCGAGAAGACCAGCGCCACCAGCATGTCGTTCCACACCCACAGGAACTGGAAGATGCCGAGCGACGCGATGGCCGGCGCCCCGAGCGGCAGGATCACCGTCGTGAAGAGACGGGTCTCGCCCGCCCCGTCGAGCCGGGCAGCCTCCAGGAGTTCACGGGGGATCTCCGCGAAGAAGTTGCGCAGCAGGAAGATCGCGAACGGCAGGCCGAAGCCCACGTGGAAGAGGACGACGCCGATGATGCTGCCGAAGATCCCGAGGTCCCCGAAGAGATCGGACATCGGGATCAGCGCGATCTGCACCGGCACCACCAGCAGCGCCACCACGGCCAGGAACCACCAGTCGCGGCCCTTGAAGTCCATCCAGGCGAAGGCATATCCGGCCATCGCCCCGATGACGATGACCAGCGCGGTGGCCGGGACGGTGATCCAGATCGTGTTGAGCAGGGAGTCGGTGATCTCCTCCTTGCCGAGCAGGGTCGAGTAGCTCTCGGTGGTGAGCTGGGACGGCTTGCTGAAGACGTCCCACCAGCCGGAGGCGGCGATGTCGGTCGGATCGCGGAACGACGAGGCGAGCAGACCGACCGTCGGTGTCACCCAGAGCAGCGCGACCAGGATCAGGAAGAGCCGCATCACGCCGCCGGCCGCGCCGCTCGCCAGCCGGGAGACCAGCGAGCGCGTGGGCGGACCTGCCTCCCCGGTGCTCACCACGGGTTCTTTCGGTTCTTTCAGAGGTACGGAGGGTGCGGTCACTGTCGGCGCTCCCTTCGCAGCCGGCGGATGTTGACGATCATCACGGGCAGCACGAGCAGCAGCAGTACGACGCCGATCGCGCTGCCGAGGCCGAGGTCGCCGCCACCGCCGAAGGACGCGTTGTACAGTTGGAGCGCCAGGACGTTGGCCTCGTCCTGGGTCGGCTGCGGGGCGATGATGAAGATCAGGTCGAAGATCTTCATCACGTTGATCATCAGAGTGATCAGCACGACCACGAGGACCGGTGCCAGCAGCGGAACCGTGACCCTGCGGAACACCTGCCACTCGTTGGCCCCGTCGACCCGGGCCGCCTCCAGCAGGTTGCGGTCCACCCCGGCGAGACCCGCCGCGATGAGCACCATCGCGAAACCGGCCCACATCCAGGCGTACGCGCCGATGATGGCCGGAGTGACCAGGCTCGGGCCGAGCCAGTCGACGCCGTTGTAGGGCGCGGCGAAGTTCGAGGCGGGCAACCGCAGTTGGGCACCATCGGCCGAGGCCGGCAGTGTGAACGTACCGTCGTCGCCCGCCTTGGTGGAGGCCACGACCTCGCCGTCCTTCACCGCTTCGACCTTCATGCCCGAGAGGCCCTTCTCGCCCGCGTCGATGGCGCCCTTCTCGCCACCGCCGCCCAGCTTGAAGTCCAGCCAGACCGTGCCGGACACCTCGTCGCCCTCGGCCTGGGCGGGTTCGGCGTCGTCGGGGCTGCCGGGCAGCTTGTTCGGCGCGATGCCGACCAGCGGGAGCAGGGCCGGGGAGCCCGCGCTCACCGTGCCCTCGGAGGTGAAGGCGCCGCCTCCGGACGCCTTGAGATCACCGTCGGCCGCCGGGCGTGCCTTGGGATAGACGGACGACTCGGCGAAGGTGTCGTGCACCCCCACCACCACGGCGTTGGCCACGCCCTGGTCCGGATCCGCCTCGTACACCAGACGGAAGATGATGCCCGCGGCGAGCATGGAGATCGCCATCGGCATGAAGACGACCATCTTGAACGCCGTGGACCAGCGCACCCGTTCGGTCAGCACGGCGAAGATCAGGCCGAGCCCGGTGACCAGCGCGGGAGCGACCGCCACCCAGATCGCGGTGTTCTTGACCGCGGTGAAGGTGGCGTCGTCCGAGAAGATGTCGCCGTAGTTCTCCAGGCCGACGAACTTCGAACCGTCGGCGTCGAACAGACTGCGCCAGACCGAATACCCGATCGGGTAGACCACGAGCGCGCCGAGCAGCACGAACGCGGGCAGCAGGAACAGACCTGCCACCCACAGCCGGGTACCCACCACGCTCTTACGTTTTCCGGCGGGGGGCACCGGACCCTCCGGTCCCCCCGCCATCGCCACCTGGGACGACATGGGCCGCCGTCAGCCCTCGTACGCCTTGGCGGCGGCCGTCTCGAGCGCCCGCTGCGCGCCCTCGACGTCCGAAGGCGTCTTCAGGAAGTCCTGCAGCGCCTTCCACTCACCCTGGCCCTGGGTGCCGCCGAAGGCGGCCGGGGCCTGGTCGGACATGTCGAAGCGGAAGTCGTCGCCCGCGTCCAGCAGCGCCTTGGCGATGTCCTGGGCCACGTCGTCCTTGTACGTCTTCAGGTCCATCTCCTTGTTGGGGGAGATGAAGCCGCCCTGCGCCGCCCAGATCTCCGCCGCGTCGGTCGACGCGAGGAAGGTCAGCAGGGCCTGCGAGCCCTTGTCGTCCTTCAGGGCCACGGCCACGTCACCGCCGCTGACCACCGGCGACTCGTCGCCGACTGCCGGGAACGGGAAGACCTTGGCGTCGGTGCCGATCTTGGCCTTGGTGTCCGCGTTGATGTTCGCGGCGACGAAGTCGGCCTCGAAGACCATCGCGGCCGGCGTGTCACCGGAGAAGGTGTTCGTCACGGACTTGGGGAACTCGGTGCGCAGGGCCCCGGCCCGGCCGCCCGCGATCAGCTCGTCCTTGCCCCACAGCTCGGCGAGGGTGGTGAGCGCCTCCTTCACGGAGGGGTCCGTCCACTTGATCTTGTGCTGTGCCAGCTGGTCGTACTTCTCCGGACCCGCCTGCGAGAGATAGATGTTCTCGAACCAGTCGGTGAGGGTCCAGCCGTCCTGCCCGGCGACGGAGACCGCGGGCGAGCCGGCGTCCGACAGGGTCTGCGCGGTCTGGACGAACTCGTCCCAGGTCTTGGGCTCCGCCGTGATGCCCGCCGCGTCGTAGGCAGCCGTGTTGTACCAGATCAGCGACTTGTTGGCGGCCTTGGCGTAGACGCCGTACTGCTTGCCCTCGTACGCGCCGAGGTCCTGCCAGCCCTTCGAGAAGTTCTTGTCGAGCTGCCCCTGTACCTCCGTACTGACTGGCTTGACCCAGCCCTTCTCGGCGAACTGGTGCAACACACCGACCTGCGGCAGGAACGCCACGCTCGGCGGCTCGCCGCCCTGGATCTTCGTGCCCAGGAAGGTGGAGGTGTTGTTGCCGGTCGGCACGTAGCTGACCTCCGCGCCGGTCCGCTTCTCGAACTCGTCCAGGACCTTGGTGAAGTTGTCCTGTTCGGGGCCGGTCCAGACGGCCGCGACCTCCAGCTTCTGGCCGTTGAGCTTCGGGAGTTGAACCGAGGCCGCGTTCTCGGTCTCGCCGCCCTCGTTCCCCCCGTCGTCGTTGTCGTCACCGCCGCACGCCGTGAGCGTGAGCGCCATCGCCCCCGCGACGACGGCTGCCGCGGCCCTGGCTGTCCTGTTCCTCGTGTGCGGCCTGCGTGTGCGAAGAGTGCTGCGCATGACTTGCCCCGTTCTCCGTTGAACGTCCGAGCGCTGTCCCGTGCGCTCTTGGTGTACGCCCGTGCGCTCGACCTCGGCAAGAGCGCCTGCGCTGTCAAGGGGGTGATCGTGACCGCGTCGTGACGGTTGGTAGGGCGGTTGGACCCACCCGGCCCGTCCGGCGCTCCGAACGCAGCCCGTCCGATACGTCGACTGCGGGTCCGTCGTGGCTGGTCGCGCAGTTCCCCGCGCCCCTGAAAAGCGGGCTGCGCCCTGCTTTTCAGCCCGGTCCCGGCCCACTCAGCCCGTCCGGCGTTTGAGGACGAGGCCGTTCAGGCCGATTGCGGGGGTCT
>NZ_JBFAHW010000222.1:0-7240 GCF_040654355.1 Streptomyces sp. NPDC050704
AGCACGAGCTCGGGGCGGGCCGTCGGCGTGGGTCAGCCCTTGACGGCGGAGCTGGCGACACCCTGGACGAACCAGCGCTGGAAGAAGGCGAACACCACCAGTACGGGCAGGACCAGAAGGACGCCGAAGGCGAGGATCTGGCCCCAGTCCGGGGGCTGTTGGCCCTGGAAGACGCTCATCTCCAGGGGCAGCGGGCGGACCGAGGGGTCGGACACCATCAGGACCGGCCACAGGAACGAGCCCCACTGGATGAGGAAGGTCAGGATCGCCACCGAGGCGAAGGCCGGCTTCGACATGGGGACGACGATCGCGAAGAACGTGCGCCAGGGGCCCGCGCCGTCGATGCGGGCGGCTTCTTCGATGCTCGGCGGGATCGAGCGGAAGAACGTGTGGAACTGGTAGACCGAGAAGGCGTTGGCGATGAACGGGAGCGCCAGGATGGGGAGCGTGTTGCGCTGGTCGTTGAACATGTAGAAGAGCGGCACCGCCACCGACTCGAACGGGACCAGCATCAGCAGCAGGATGAGCGTGAAGACCGCTTCCCGGCCGCGCCACTTCAGCCGCGAAAGCCCGTACGCGGCCATCGAGTTGACGAACAGACCGCCCGTCACCACCACGAACGCCAGCAGCAGTGAGACGCCCATGAAGCGCCAGAAGTAGCCGGTGCTGTCGGAGTTGAGGCTGTCGAGGACGGCGGAGTAGTTGTCGAAGGACAGGTTGGTCGGGAGGAAGCCGGACAGGCCGTTCAGGACCTCGTCGGACGGCTTGAGACTGCCCAGGAACAGGTAGATCACGGGCAGCACGAAGACGAACGCCAGCACGCTGAGTACGGCGTAGTCCATGAAGCGGCGCAGGGGCGTACGGATCGTGGTCGTGCTCATGGGTCAGTCCTCGTTTCCGGTCCGGACGACGCGGCGCTGGATGAGCGTCAGGACCACGACGATCAGGAAGAAGACGACGGTGATCGCGGACGCCTGGCCGATGTTGTTCTGGTCGAAGGCGGTGGTGACGGCCTGGTACATCACGGTGCGGGTGGCGTCCTCGTCGAGGCCGCCGCCGCGGACGAGGACGTACACCTGGTCGAAGACCCGGAAGGAGAGCACCGAGGTGAGCATCACGACGAAGACGAGGGTGCCGTTGATGCCGGGCAGGGTGACGTGGCGGAACTGCTGCCAGCGGGAGGCGCGGTCGAGTTCGGCGGCCTCGTAGAGCTCACCCGGGATCTGCTGGAGACCGGCCAGGAGGATGACCATCTGGAAGCCGACGCCCTGCCAGATGGACAGCACGATGATCGAGCCCATCGCGGTGGCGCCGTCGCCGAGCCAGTCGAAGGCGCCCCAGTTGCCGAAACTCACCGCGTCCAGTGCGGAGTTGAGCATGCCCTGGTCGCTGCGGGCCAGGATGAGGCGCCAGATCACGGCGACCAGCGCCATCGGGAAGACGACCGGCATGAAGAAGAGGGACCGGAACAGGCCGATGGCCTTGAGCTTGCGGTTGAGCAGGATCGCCAGGCCCAGCGCCAGGGCCGTCTGCACGGGTACGACGACCACGGCGAAGGTCAGGTTGTTGAGCAGGGCCCGCAGGAACGGTCCTGACAGGTCGGGGTCGGTGAAAAGCCGCCGGTACTGCTCCAGGCCGAAGAAGCTGGGCTCCAGCGGGGAGCCGAGGCGCACGTTGTAGAAGGAGAGCACCACGGCGTAGCCGAACGGCACACCGACGAAGGCGATGAGTCCGACGACGGCCGGGGCGGACATGAGCAGTCCGTGCAGCCAGTCGCGGTTCTTGCGGCCCGGCCGTGTCGGTCGTGTTGAGCGCGTCGACCGCGCGGGCTTCACGGGTGTCGCGGTTGTCACGGATGGGGCCTGCTCCGGGCCGGGCGGCGCGGAGTGCGCGGGTTCCACGGATTTCACGGGAGGGTCCTGTTCCCGGCGGGGGCGGGCGGTGGCTGCCGCGGGCCCGCCCCGGCCGATGGGTCCTACGGGATCTGGTAGCCGGCGTTGTCGGAGAAGTCCTGGTCGATGGCGCGGGCGGCCTTCTCCAGGGCGCTCTTCGGGTCGGCGCCGCCGTAGACGGAGTTCAGGGCCTCGCTGAACTTCGACGTGATCACGGGGTAGCCGGCGGTCACCGGACGGGTGACGGCGACGCAGGACTTCGAGATGTCGCTGTCGCCGCAGGGCTTGGCGAGCTGGTCGGCGAAGAGCTGGAGCGGGCCGCCCTGCTTGTAGAGCTCACTCTTGGCCAGTGCCGTCTTGGTGGCGGGCACCGCCCCGTTGGCCGTCGTCATGGCCGTGACGTTGGCGTCGTCCAGGAGGGTGTCCAGGAACGTGCCGGCGGCCTTGGCGTTCTTGCTGTTGGCGCCGATGCCCCACGCCCAGGAGCCCTGTCCGGTCTTGGGCCCGTTGCCGAAGTCGGGCAGCGGCAGGACGACGAGGTCGTCACCGAGGGCCTCGCCGTACGCGGGGTACATCCAGTGGCCGACCCAGCTCAGGGCGACGCGGCCCTTGGCGAAGGAGTTGCCGTCGGTGTTCGGGTCGACGTAGGTCTTCCAGGACTGGAAGGTCTTCATCGCCGAGACCACGGCCGGGGCGTCGAGGGCGCCTTCCGCCTTGCCGTCCTTGAGGAGGGAGCCGCCGGCCGACCAGACGATCGGGGCGAAGCCGTAGGTGCCCCACTCGTTGGCGTAGCCGGCGGTCTCCTGGAGGTCGAGGGGCTTGCCGTCGGAGTCCTTGGCCTTCAGCGCCTTGAGCGCGTCGGTGAACTGGTCCGCCGTCCAGTCGTCGGACAGGCCCTTGGGGTATGTCACCCCGGCCGCGTCGAGCAGTTTCTTGTTGCCGTAGATCCCCAGACCGGAGTCGTACATGCCGAGGCCGTAGTGCTTGCCGTCGATCTCGCCCTGGGCCTTGATGGCACCCGTGGCGTTGGCCATGGTCTTGGTGGAGACGTAGTCGTCGATCGGTGCGAGCTTCTTGTTGTAGACGAAGTTCGCCATGGTCGGGCCGTCGAACTCCATCACGTCCGGCAGCTTGGAGGCGTCGGTGGCCGTGATGGCCTTGGTGTAGTCGGTGTCGGGGATCAGCTTCAGGTCGACCTTGATCCTGCTCTGCGAGGAGTTGAAGGACTTCACCGCGTTCTGCAGCGCGGCGGTTTCGTTCTTCTGGCCCTGGTGGGCCCAGACACTGATGGTGCCCTTGCCGCTCCCCGCCTCGGCGGAGGCATCGGTGCCGCCGCCCCCACCACAGGCGGCCAGTACCGCCAAGGGCAGGACGAGGGCCAGTCCCGTACGAGCTGTGCGGCGGTACCTTCTGCTGGTCGAGCTGCTGGTCGAGCTCATGGCTGTGCCTCCGTGCTGTGGAGAGGGTTCGACGTGCTGACGTGCTTTCCGGGCGTGGGGGGAGCTCAGGGAGTCACTGCGGGCCGCGCGGGCGCGGCGGGGCGGTGGTCTCGCGCAGGACGAGACGGATGGGCATCTGCACCTGCTCGGCGGGTGGTTCGGCGCCGGGTTCGTCCAGCTGGCGCAGCAGCAGCCGGGCGGCTTCCGCGCCCTGCTCGGCGACCGGCTGGGCGACGGTGGTCAGGCCGACCACGTCGGCGAGTTCGTGGTCGTCGAAGCCGACGACGGACACGTCCTCCGGCACCCTCAGCCGGTGGCGTCTGAGGGCCCGCAGGGCGCCCATCGCCATCTCGTCGGACTGCGCGAACACGGCGGTCGGCGGACGGGAGACGGCCAGCAGTTCGGTCATGGCCCGCTCGCCGCCCTCGACGGTGTAGTCACCGTCCGCCTCCAGAGCCGGGTCGGGCTCTATCCCGGCGTCGGCCAGGACGTCGAGATACGCCCGGCGGCGCTCGATGGGGGTGGTCCAGTGCAGCGGCCCGCTGGCCCCGCTGATCATGCCGATCCGGCGGTGGCCGAGGTTGACCAGATGCCGTACGGCGCTCTGCGTGCCGGCCCGGTCGTCGATGCCGACCACGGTGAAGCCGGGCCGGGTGCCGCCGACCGTGCTGGCCAGCGGCACCCCCAGTGAGCGCAGTGCGGCCGACTCGTCCTCGTCGGGGATGAGCAGCGACAGCACGGCGTCCACCCGCTTGCGGACCGGCAGCTTGGTGAAGAAACGCTTGCGTGTCTCGGGCGAGCCGAGGTTGTACAGCAGCACGTCGTACCCGGCGGCGCTGAACTCGCGCTCGGCGGCGTCCAGCACGGTGCCGAAGAACCACCGGCCCACGTACGGGACAAGGACCCCGATGGTGAAGGTCCGGCCGCTGGCCAGGCTCGACGCGGAACGCGAGGCGGTGTAGCCGAGCTGGGCGGCGACGGCCGCGATCTGCGCCCGCACCTCCTCGGACACGCCCGGCCGGCCGCGCAGTGCGCGGGACACGGTGGACGCCGAGACTCCGGCGGCGCGGGCGACATCGGTGATGCTGGCCGTCACGGCGCATTCCTCCCGTTGATTTCACGTCGGTGTGATCTGTGGGTGACGTGACCGTAAGCCCGCCCATCTTGTTGCGCAAGCGTTTGCGTTCATATTTACTTGGGCCGGTCCTCAAGAGACTCTTTCGTTATCAAGCTTCAGCGCACGCGTTTGGGCGCTGCGGAGCCGACAGGAACTGTGCATGCGATACGCCCCGCCCGGCCTCTGCGTGAACGACTTCGCCCTCCTGCGCGACGAGGACGGCAGGTACGCGGTATTGCACTTGCAGGGTCCCTGGACACCGGAGTTCGACCATCTGCGGATGGAGACCTCCTACGGCCTGGCCACCTCCACCGACCTGGTCCACTGGCAGCCGCGGGGGCCCGTCTTCGGCAACGGCCTGCCCGGCCGCTTCGACCAGCAGGCGGTGTGGACCATGCACCCGTTCCGGCACGGCGACGGAATGGCGATGTTCTACACGGGCGTCCGCGGACTCACCCCCGGCGGCTGGCCGCTCCAGTCGGTCGGGCTCGCGTACTCGGACCGCACGGACGGCACGGGCTGGCGGCGCCACGGCACCGGGCCGGTCGTCGAGGCGGACCCGCGCTGGTACCGCACCGGTGAACGCATGGGCTGGCGCGACCCGTTCGTCGTACGCGACGACGAGTCGGACGGCTGGGTGATGGTCGTCTGCGCCAGCGACGCCTCCCTCCCGGTCGAGGCCAGCGGCTGCGTCGCGCTGGCCACCTCCACCGACCTGGAGCACTGGACCGTCCACCCGCCGCTCCTCTCACCCGGCGACGTCGACGAGCTGGAGTGCCCGGTCCTGGAACGCCTCGACGACGGCAGCTGGCTGCTGCTCGGCTCCATCGGCGCCACCCGCGGCTTCGAGGCCTGGACCGCCCCGAGCCTGCGCGGCCCCTGGACCCGCCGAGGACCCCTCGGGCCGACCGGCGCCTACGCCCCGCGCGTGATCGCCGCGCCCGACGGCTCCCGTGTCGTCCTGCACACCACACCCCGCCGGGTCGGCCTCAGCGACACCGGTGAGACCTGCCGCGGCATGCTCGCCCAGCCCAAGTCCCTTGTCGTACGGGAGGGTTCGGCGCCCCGCCTGGAATGGTGGCCCGGCCTGAACGCCTGGCTCGGCGAGGAGACGGACGGCCCCGCCCTGCACGCGGTCGGCGACATCGGCATCACCGGGCCGGTCGAGGTCACCCTGCGCACGGACGCCCCGGACGGCGACGGCCCCGCCCTCGCCGTCGGCTGCGACGGCAAGAACCTCTGGATCACCGGGCCCGACGGAACCCGGCTCGGCGAGACCGTCCTGACGGACCCCGCCGCCACGCTGCGCATCCTCACCGTCGGCGAGTACGTCGAGGTCTACGCCGACAACGTCTTCGCCCTCACGACCCTCTGCTATTCCGGGCACCCCGCCCCGTGGACGGCCGTCACCGAAGGGCGTGAGCGCACCGTCCCCGTCCGCCCGGTCCGGCTGCCCGACCCGCACCGCGACGACGCCTCGGCCGTCTGGCCAGGACCGTCACCGCGCTGACCCGAACCCCGCTCCGGAAAGGCCCAGTCATGCCCGCCGTGAACGCCACCGCCGACGGTCTCCGCTTCCCCGACGGCTTCCTGTGGGGAGCCTCCACCGCCGCCCACCAGATCGAGGGCAACAACGTCAACAGCGACTGGTGGCAGACGGAACACGGCGGCGGCTCCATCGCCGAGCCCAGCCTCGACGCCGCCGACAGCTACCACCGGTGGCGCGAGGACATGGACCTGCTCGCCCAACTGGGCTTCACCGACTACCGGTTCAGCATCGAATGGGCCCGCATCGAGCCCGCCCCCGGACACTTCTCCAAGGCCGAGATCGCCCACTACCGGCGCATGGTCGACGGCGCGATCGAACGCGGCCTGAGGCCCATGGTCACCCTGCACCACTTCACCGTCCCGCGCTGGTTCGCCGAGCGCGGCGGCTGGACCGCGGACGGGGCGGTGGACCTGTTCGAGCGGTACGTGCGGGCGACCGCGCCGGTGATCGGCACCGGCGTACGGCACGTGTGCACCATCAACGAACCCAACATGATCGCGGTCGCCGGAGCCGTCCGCGAACTGGGCACCGAGGCACCCCCCACGGCTGGCCTCCCGCTCCCCGACAAGGCCACCACCGACGCCCTGATCCAGGCCCACCACCGCGCCACGGCCGCCGTCAGGGCGATCTCCGCCGACATCCAGGTCGGCTGGTCGATCGCCAACCAGGTGTATCAGGCCCTGCCCGGCGCCGAAGCCGCCACCGCCGCCTACAGCCACCCCCGCGAGGACGTCTTCATCGAAGCCGCCCGCGACGACGACTGGATCGGCGTCCAGTCCTACACCCGCACCAGGATCACCGCCGACGGCCCGATCCCGGCACCCGACGACGCCGAACGCACCCTCACCGGCTGGGAGTACTACCCGCAGGCCATCGGATACGCCCTGCGCCACACCGCCGGGATCGTCGGCGACGTCCCCCTGATCGTCACCGAGAACGGCATCGCCACCGACGACGACGCCCGCCGCGTCGACTACACCACCGGAGCACTCCAGGAGGTCTCCGCCGCCCTGGCGGACGGCCTCGACGTACAGGGCTACCTCCACTGGAGCGCCCTCGACAACTACGAATGGGGCTCCTACAAGCCCACCTTCGGCCTCATCTCCGTCGACCCCGACACCTTCGAACGCACCCCCAAGCCCTCGGCGGCCTGGCTCGGCGGACTCGCGCGGACCATCGGGGAGGGCCCTGCGAGGCGTTGAGCAACGCGCCGGGCGGCGCCCGGGGCCTCGTGGACCCAGAG
>NZ_JBFAHW010000223.1:0-7220 GCF_040654355.1 Streptomyces sp. NPDC050704
ATCATCCAGGCGTTGGCCGCGGCAGCGGTCGGCCATGCCGCCAAGGGCTCTGCGCCGACGCTCGCCTGAGCCGAGCCGGTTACGGCTCGTGCGTGGACAGGGTGAACAGCGCGGTGGGCCGATCCTGTTCGGGCCGCATCCCGATCTTGTGGAGACGGATCCCGATCCATCCTCCGACCGCGCAGCCCACTCATCGTACGAAACACGGCAGTTGAGCGGAAACAAGCTATCCAGGTACCGCCGGTGCCTGGATAGGCGATGCGGTCGGGCGCAGGCTCTCAGCCATGGACAACACACCGACCACCACCACATCCACCACCCCTGCCACCCTGGGCCTGCTGGCCGGCAAGGTCGCCTTCATCACCGGTGCCGGTCGCGGCATAGGCGCCGCCGCGGCGCGGCTGTTCGCCCGGGAGGGTGCCCGGGTGCTGCTCGCGGCCCGAACGGAGGCCCAACTGAAAACGGTGACGGAGGAGGTCCGAGCGGCGGGCGGCATCGCGGACTACGTGGTGTGCGATCTGGCCGACACCGCCGGCGTGCGCGCCGCCGTCGACCGCACCGTTGAGCTGTACGGCCGGCTCGACGTCGCCTTCAACAACGGCGCGACGATCATTCCGCCCGGCCCGATGGACCAGGTGGCCGAGGCCGACTTCGACCACATCTACGCCGTGAACCTCAAGGGCCCGTGGCTGGCCATGGTCGCCGAGGTCGCCGCCATCCGGGCCACCGCCGGGACGGGCGCCATCGTCAACAACTCATCCGTCGGCAGCCTGATGGGCAACCCCGAACTCCCCGCCTACGGTGCGATGAAGCGAGCGGTCAACAGCCTCACCGAGTCGGCTGCCATCACCTACGGGCCGGAAGGCATCCGCGTCAACGCCATCGCCCCCGGCCACACGCTGACCGAGATGATCCGTACCTGGGAAGCGGATTCGCCCGGTCTCTCCGAGCGGCTCAAGGCGCACACCCCGCTGCGCCGTGCGGCCGACCCCGACGAAATCGCCCAGGCCGCCGCCTGGCTCCTCAGCGACCGCTCCTCCTTCGTGACCGGCACGGTACTGCGGGTCGACGGCGGCGCGCGGGCCTGAGCCGGGGGCTGCCGCCACACCGGCGCGGGAGCGTCTTCTGCCCGGCCGCGCCCTGCCTGCCTGGCGCTGTCCCCAAGGTCCAGGGGTGGTCTGTCAGCGCAGGTCGAGTCGCATCAGGATCCGGGGGTGACCGGCGAGCACCGAGGTGGTGTCGGCGGCGTGGGTGAACCCGGCACGTTCGAAGTTCTTCCGGATACCGGCGTACGCCATCGTCATGTCCACCTTGGCCGCACCGTTGTCGAGAGGGTACGCCTCGATCACCGGTGCGCCGTGAGCACGGGCGAACTCGACCGCACCGGCGATGAGGGCGTGCGAGATCCCCCTCTTCCGGTGACCGGGGCGTACCCGGATGCACCACAGCGACCACACCGGCAAGTCGTCGACGTGCGGGATTTTGCGGTTGCGCGCGAAGGAGGTGGCCGACCGCGGGGCCACGGCGGCCCAGCCGACCGGCTCGTCGCTGTCGTAGGCGAGGACACCGGGAGGGGGTTGCGTACGGCACAACTCGGCGACGTACTCACCGCGGGCCGGCCCGCGGAGCTCGTTGTTGAGCTTGGACGGGATCCGGTAGCTCAGACACCAGCAGACGTTGGCTCCGGGTGACTTCGGGCCGAGCAGCGTACGGACATCCTCGAAGACCGAAGCCGGGCGAACTTCGATGGTCATGGCGCCACGATGTCACGGCGTACGTGGCGACGCCGATCGACCTTCGACCGAACCGTGAACCGGATGCCTTTCGGGACTGCCTCGGTCTGTCAGCGGTTGCGTGGGGCTACCAGGCCCGATTCGTAGGCGAGGACCACGAGTTGGGCGCGGTCGCGGGCCCGGAGTTTGGCCATGGCCCGGTTGACGTGGGTTTTCGCGGTCAGCGGGCTGATCACCATGTGGTCGGCGATCTGGTTGTTGGACAGGCCCTGCGCGACCAGGGCGACGGCCTCGCGTTCGCGGCTGGTCAGCCCTTCCAGGCCTGCGGCGGCGCCGATGGTGGGCGACTGGGTGACGTACCGGTTGATCAGCTTGCGGGTGATGGACGGGGCGAGCAGGGCGTCACCGCGGGCGGCGACGCGTACGGCGTGCAGGAGGTCTTCCGGCACGATGTCCTTGACGAGGAATCCGGCGGCGCCGGCCTGCAGCGCGTTGAACACGTATTCGTCAAGGCCGTAGTTGGTCAGGATGACGACGTGCACCCGGGCCAGGGCCGGGTCCGCGGCGATGCGCCGGGTCGCCTCGATGCCGTCGACGACCGGCATCTGGATGTCGATGAGCGCGACGTCGGGCAGGTGTTCCCTGGCCAGAGCCAGGCCCTCCTCCCCGTCGCCGGCCTCGGCCACCACCTCGATGTCGTCTTCGAGGTCGAGAAGCGCGCGGAACGCGCTGCGCAGCAGCGGCTGGTCGTCGACCAGCAGGACCCGGATCATGACGTCCGGTCCACGGGAAGTTCCGCGTGGACGGTGAAGCCGCCCGCGCTGCGCGGTTCCGCGCTCAGCCGCCCGCCGAGGATGGTGACTCGCTCGCGCATCCCGAGCAGCCCGACGCCCGGCATCAGGACGGCGTCCGGCGTGGCCCTGCCGTCGTCGTCGACTCGTACGGTCAACGCGTCGGGACCGTAGTCGATCCGTACCGACGCCGTGGCCGCGCCGGCGTGCCGGGCGATGTTGGTCAGCGACTCCTGAACGATCCGGTAGACGGTCCGGCCCACCGCGGCGGGCACGTCCTGTCGGTCTCCTTCGATCGTCAGCGCCGCGTCAAGGCCGGTCAGCCGGGCACGCTCCACCAGCTCCGGCACGTCGTCGAGCCCGTGCGGCGGAGCCGTGCCGTCGTCGCGCAGCGCCTCCAGGGTCGCTCGCAGTTCCCTGGTCGCCTCACGACCGGCCTGCTGGATCGCCAGCAGGGCCTCCGGCACCTGTTCGCCGCGCCTGCGCGCCACGTGGACGGCCACTTCGGACTGCACCTTGATGATCGAGATCTGGTGGACGAGCGAGTCGTGCAGCTCGCGCGCGATGTGCAGCCGTTCCTCGTCGGCGCGGTGCCGTGCGGTCTCCTCCCGGGTGCGCTCGGCTTCGTCCGCCCGCCGTTCGGCCTGCCGCAGCGCTTCGCCCGCGGCGCCGGCGGCGATCAGCCAGGCGATCTCGAGGGCGTCGCGGGCCTGCGCGAACGCCTCGCCCGTGTCATGCAGGGAGGCCAGGGCCGCGAGCGGAAGAGCGGCCAGCATGGCCACGCTCGCCGCCACCGTGACCGTGCGGTGTCCCGCCCGCACGGCGGCGTACACCGCGAACAGGTACGCGACGGCCGGCACGTCGAAGCCGACCGCCTGGTAGCCCACCGCGCAGAGCCCGGTGACGGCCAGGACGGGAATCGGAGCCCGGCGACGGGCGGCCAGCGCCAGGCCGCCGGCCGCCAGCAGCGCGTAGCCGAGCAGGTCGAGGTCTCCGGCGGGGTCCTGTTCGGACAGCCCGGTGATCAGCAGTGTCGCCGCCACGCAGACGGCGATCACCCAGTCTCCGCTGCCTGCCCGAACGCCGAACCGTCCTGTGCCCATGCGCGCACAGTAGTCCGGATGCCACCGCGGGCGAGTCCCGCCGGCGGACGAGCGGCCGACTACCGCGCCCGCAGTACTTTCGCCGCGTCTGCGGCATCCGCGGCAGCCGGGTGCGCCGGCGACGGCAGCGCGAAGTGCATCCCTCTGCTGGACGACCGGTGGTGCGCCCCGCGACATGCTCGGGAGACATCCAAACCCCGCAATCGAGACGCACGAAAAGAAAAGAGGAGAGAGACATGGGTTCATCAGGAGCTCTGAGGTCAGTCCGGCTAGGGATCGCCGTGGCCGGAGCCGCCCTGCTCGGGGTGTTCGGGCTCACCTCACCGGCGGCCGCGCACGTCTCCGTCGCCGCCGGTGGTATCGGCTCCGGCTCTGGGCGGGACGGGGCCATCGTGGCTTCCGTGGTGGCGCTGATCGGCATGGTCATCGGTGGGCTGGCCCTCGCCCGCACCACCGGCCGTTTCGGCTCCGGCTCCGCTTCCGGTTCCGGGCGGAACGGGGCCGTCGTGGCCCTGGTGGTGACGCTGATCGGCATGGTCCTCGCCGGGGTGCATCTGGCCACCTCCACCGGTGGTTTCGGCACCGGCAACGGACGAGCCGGGGCCATCGTGGCCTTGGTGGTAGGGCTGATCGGCATGGTCCTCGGTAGGCTGGCTCTGACCCGCTCCCGCCGCACCGGTTGACCCGACCGACCGTCTGACCCGGCCATGGTGCCGGGTCAGTGCCCGTGTGGCGGTCCCTGTCCCTTAGAACATGGCCTTTAGAACATGGCCTTGGACAGCACCGGTACCTCACACTTGGGCCATGGAATTCGCCGTCTTCGTGACCTTGCCCGGGCTCGTCATCCTGCTGACTGTGCTCGCCTTCGCAGACCAGCTGTTTCTCCGGGCCGGACGGGCCGGACTGCTGCCGTGGCGCAACAGCGTCCGGCAGGGGCAGATATCCGCGACCGGGTTCGAGCAGCTGCACGCGAGTTTCTCGCCGGGCAAGCAGAACGAACTCAAGGAGCGGCAATCGGCCCTGCTGATGCGGGACGACGAGGAGGACGGCGCGCCGCCCCACCGGACAAGGGTCGACCTGGAGCGAGGAACCGCGGTCGTTCGCATGCCGCAGGGCGATCAGTAGCGGGCCGGTCGGACCGGTCAGTCCGGGAGGACATCGGTCGCGCCATGCCGCTGGAGTGCGTACAGAAAACTCCTGTGCGCCGGCTCGTACACCTCTGCGATCATCCCCGGATGGCGCACAGTCTCGAATCGCTGGTCATCCGGCACACCCACCGCCTTCCCTCTCCCAAGGGCTCCGTCGGTCAAGGAGCCGTCGCCGCGCGGCAGTTCGACGCGGCGCTGACGTCCGTGGGCTTCAAGCTCTCGGCGGAGCTGCTGGCGCGGCTGTCGGGACTGTCCGAGGCCGCGGTCGTGCACACCGCCCGGCGGACGCTGCGCACCGTGGGCGAGATGGCGGGCGACCACGTCCGGCACAACACGTACTTCATCGACTTTCCGGCGAACGTGCCGGACACCGAAGAGTTCTGGATGCGGTGCGTGGCGAAGGCGCTCGGCGACGAGAAGTCGCGCGAGAACGTGCTGACGCAGCTGGCACACGGGGTGCTCGACCTGCTCAGCCTCCCCACGTACGGCCGCTACCAGCACACATACGAGGAGATGCTCGCGGCGCAGGACGAGCTCGTCGCCTCGGCGGGCGACCGGGTGACCGTCCTGCACCTCGGGCGGGACCTGGACGACGAACTCACCGACCTGTACCTGGCCTTGGCGGGCAGCACGACCCCGCTTGGCGAGGACCACCTGCGCGACCTGAAGACCCTCGCCGAGCGGTGCGCGCTCGGCCCTCAGCCGGAGGCGATCCCGGTCCGGGAGAACCGGGCGGTCGTCAACGAGGCCCGGCTGGCTGTCGGCGCGGACCTCCTGCTGGACACCGTCACCGATGTGCTGCGGCTGGCCTGCGCGCTGTCGGACGGCGACGTGACGCTGCGGGAGCCGACCCGGTTCCGGGCGCTGTCGCGGCCGGTGCGCCGGGGACTGCTCGCGGGCCTGGACGCCGTGGTCGCGGCGAACCCCGCCAAACTGGCCGATGTGCACGCGCACCGGGAGCCGTTCAAGCGGCTCGGCGAGCGTCTGCACCCGCACGAGTACCCGCGCTGGCCGCACGCCGCCGACGTGTTCGCCGTCGCGCGGGGCGAGAAGGAGGCGCGCTCCTTCGACAGCCGGGTCGAGAAACTGCTCGACGAGTTCGACGTCCTCGGTGCGGTGCGGCTGCTCAAGTCCGCTCCCGGCAAGCTGTTCCGCGCCCTGGACCTCCTGCTGCGTATCGCCGCCGACCAGGAGGAGCGGGACGCGGTGGTGGCCGCCGCGGTGCAGGTCGCTCCCGAGGTCTCCGGCCGGGTCGTGCTCTCGGTCCGCGAGCACTTCCAGAACCGGGAGCGGGAGACCGACGAACCCCGGGTCTTCGTCAACCGCCGTGGCCGCGGCTGGGTTGCCCCCGACGTCCGGCCGCCAGTCCCCGCAGCCGACCGCGAGCGGCTGATCGCCGCGCTCGACGCCGAGATTGGCCGCCGGATCCCGGTGCCGGGCCGGCTGCTGCTCGACCCCGAGGTCCTGGACGTGGCGCTCCCGCTCAGCGGCCGGGCGACCGCGGCCGGGCTCGGTGTGCTGCCGCGCGGGTCGCTCTCGGCGGTCGACGGCGACCAGCTGCGCTTCTTCGTGTACTGGAAGCAGACCGAGGAGCGGACCGACTACGACCTCTCGGCGCTGCTTCTCCACACCGACTACAGCACCGACTCCTGGCTCTCCTACACCTCCCTCACCGCGGTCGGAGGCCAGCACTCGGGCGACATCACCGAGGCGCCCGACGGGGCCTCGGAATTCATCAACCTGTCCCTGGACCGGGTCCGCAGCACGTTCATCGTGCCGCAGGTCAACATCTACGCCGGCGAGGGCTTCGAGGAGGTCGAGGAGTCGTTCTTCGGCTTCATGCTGCGCGACGGCGAGCAGAAGGGCCGGCCGTTCGAGCCGCGCACGGTGCGGATGAAGTCGGAGCTTCGCGGGGTGGGCCGAGTGGCGCTGCCGCTGGTGTTCCGGCGCGAGGACGACGGCCGGTGGCGCGCGAAGTGGCTGCACCTGTACCTGAAGGGCATCTCGTCGGCCAACCGGGTCGAGGAGAACCAGCTGTCGGTGTCCAAGGTGGTGCGCGCCCTCGTGGAGCGCGAGCAGCTGACGGTGCGGTACCTGATCGACCTGATGTCCGGCGACACCACGACCGTGGATCTGTGGGACGGCGAGCCGGTCCCGGACGAGCCCGTGACGTACATCGGTCTCCAACGGCCCGAGGGGCTGCACCCGGACTCGACGGTCATCACCCTCGAAAACCTGCGCGACTTGATCCCGGGCTGAGTGCTAGCGTTGCCTGCGGCGAGGCCATGAAGGGGCTTCCTTCTCACTCACTCCAAATGAACTCAAGTCCTTTCGCTTTCCTCGCCGTCGACCGCGGGCTGTGCCGCGCTGCTGCTGGGGATGCTGCTGGTGATCGACGCCGGGTCGGGGAGCATCACGGCGACGCGGACTCTGTTGTGGACGACG
>NZ_JBFAHW010000224.1:0-7177 GCF_040654355.1 Streptomyces sp. NPDC050704
GCGGATCGCCTGTGGCTCTGCTTCGGACTGCGGGCATGGCGAGCTCTCGTTGTGGACTGTCACTGGAGCTACGACGCCGCCGAGCGCTTGCTCACCCGCCAGGCCGTCACCCTGCTCGAGGACCCCGAGCCGTCGTAAGGCATCGATACAGCCTCGGCATCAGTCGCGCCCTGGCCTCCGCCACGGAGCTCCTCCCCGAGGGCGACCGCCGGGCATGGGTCGCCGAGAATTTCGGGATCGTAGGACAGTTGCCCAGTTACCGCGCCACGCTCGACCGAAGCCGCGTGGCCGACCCCAGGACACTGTCACCATCGGGCACATCTGCTGGTCAAGCCCCTGTTGCGGCCCCTCGGGCATCCCGGAACCCAAAACACTTCAGGGTCGCGCACTTGCTCTTGTGTCACTTAGTGACGTACTGTCGCTTGAGGTCATTAGGGAAGAGGGGTGGCCAGGCGCCATGACGACGCAGGAGCGCAGCGGGGGAGGGATGAGTGAGAAGCGGCGTGCGCGGATGCGGCTGGAGATCTCCCGGGAGGCGGCGCGCCTGTTCTGGGAGCAAGGAGTGGCCGCCACGAGCGGCGATCAGATCGCGGAGGCCGTGGGACTGTCCACGCGCACCATCTGGCGGCACTTCCGCAGCAAGGAGAGCTGTGCCGAGCCGATCGTCATGCAGGGCGTTGTCACCCTGATGACGGTGCTGCGCAGCTGGCCCCGGCGTAGTTCCCTCGAAGACCACCTGGTCACGGAACTGGTCAGATTCCGTCAGGAGGCGCCGCCCGTCGATCTTGCCGACGAGATGCTCGCGATGAAGATGATCCGGCTCGCCGACACCGAGCCCGCGCTCCGTACGGCGTGGCTGATGGCCTGCGACCAGACAGAACGCGAGATGTGCGTGATCATCGGTGACCGTCTCGAGCGCCCGTCCGGTGATCTGGAAGTACGGATGCACGCCGCGGCCTCCGCCGCCGTCGTGCGGGTGCTGGACGAGCACATCGGCACCGCCATCCTCGCCGGTGACGATCTCGCAGAGTTCACCGACGTGACGGCCCTCTCCCGGCGTCTCGCCCATGCGATCCGCACGGCCACCGGCGGAGTCGTCGGCGACCCCGTCGACTGAGAACGCCGAGTACCGGCAAGCCCACCGACCGAACTGAAGCGAACCCAGGAGGAGTTGACGTATGTCCGCGACCCCGCGCGAGGTCCCGCGCCTCGCCGTCGAGGACTTCTTCGGCCCGCCGGCCCGTACCCGCGCATCGATCTCGCCGGACGGCACCAGGATCGCCTACCTGGCGCCGTGGCGGGAGCGGTTGAACGTGTGGGTGGAGAGCGTCGACGCGGATGAGGAGGCGCGCTGTGTGACCGCGGACGACAACCGCAGCGTGCACACCTACCACTGGACGGACGATCCGCGGTGGCTGCTCTACGAGCAGGACGGCGACGGGGATGAGAACTGGCACGTCTACCGGGTCGACCTGGAGAATCCGGATGCCGAGGCGGTCGATCTCACCCCCTTCCCCGGGGCCACGGTCGCGGGTTTCGAGACGTCCGTCGCCCGGCCGGGCAGGGCGCTGCTGCATCTGAACCGCAGGGATCCCGCCGAGTTCGACCTCTACGAGCTCGATATCGCCGCGGGTGAGCTGACGTTGCTGGCGGAGAACCCCGGTCAGGTCGCCGGCTGGCTGCACACGCCCGACGGAGATCTGTACGCCCAGACCTGGACGGCCGACGGCGACATCGAGTTCGCGCAGTGGGACACCGGGACGGGGAAGCCGCGCCCGGTCACCACGTTCGACGGCTCGGACTACCCGCTGGGCATCAATCCGTTCCAGCTCACCCCGGACGGCACCGGTCTGTGGCTCGGCTCCAACCGGGGCAGTGACCGGACCCGTCTGGTCCTGCTCGATCTGGCCACCGGTGAGGAGATCGAGGTCGACAGTCACCCGGACTTCGACCTGGACACGCGTTCCACCGTCTTCCCCACGCTGCCGTCGCCGCTCATCCGCAACCGGCACACCGGTGAGCTGATCGGGGCGCGTTACCTGGGCGAGCGGCAGGTGATCCATCCGCTGGACTCGCACTTCGCCGCGGTGCTGGAGAACCTGGAGAAGCTGTCCGACGGTGATCTCTCCGCCGTCTCGTGCGATGTGAGCGGGCGACGCTGGGTCGTCAGCTTCACCCATGACCGTGACCCCCATGTCACCCACTACTACGACCACACCACCGGGGAGAGCCGACTGCTCTTCCGGCCCCATCCGCATCTCGATCCCCGTGTCCTGGCGCCGATGACGCCGGTCACGATCCCCGCACGCGACGGGCTGCGCCTGCCCGCGTACCTGACCCTGCCCCTCGGCGTCGAGCCGACCGGGATCCCGCTGGTCCTGCTGGTCCACGGCGGCCCCTGGCACCGCGACAGCTGGGGCTACAACCCCCTCGTGCAGCTGTTGGCCAACCGCGGATACGCGGTGCTGCAGGTCAACTTCCGCGGCTCGGCCGGCTACGGCAAGACGTTCCTCAAGGCCGCCATCGGCGAGCTGGCCGGGAAGATGCACGACGACCTCATCGACGCCGTCGAGTGGGCCGTCACGGAGGGGTACGCGGACCGGGACCGCGTCGCGATCTTCGGCGGCTCCTACGGCGGCTACGCCACCCTGGTCGGCGTCACCTTCACCCCCGACGTCTTCGCCGCCGCCATCGACTCCTGCGGCCCCTCCAACCTCGTCACCTTCCTGCGGACGGTGCCGGAGTTCGTACGGCCCCACCTGGTCAACAACTGGTACCTCTACGCCGGTGATCCGAGCGACCCTCAGCAGGAGGCGGACCTGCTGGCCCGCTCACCCATCAGCCGGGTTGACCAGATCCGCACACCACTGATGGTGGTTCAGGGCGCCAACGACGTCCGTGTCGTCAAGGCCGAGTCCGACCGGATCGTCGACGCGTTGCGTGCCCGTGGCGTCGAGGTCGAGTACCTGGTCAAGGACGACGAGGGTCACGGCTTCGTGAACCCGGACAACAACATCGACATGTACGACACGGCCGACCGTTTCCTCGCCCGGCACCTGGGCGGACAGCCGAGCGCGGAGTAGCCGACGCCCCGTCGCAGCCGACCTCGGAGCGAAACACCGGGACCTGCGGCCGGCAATCCGCAGGGCAGTGCCCGCAAGCCGTACAGGCCAACGACTACTTGGTGAGTTGATCTCGCAACATGACTGAACCCATACACCCCTCCCAGTCGGCGCCCTGCCCGGACGGACCGGGCAGGATCCCAGGGCGCCAGGCGAAGAAGACACCGCTGGAGCAGATGGGCGGCACGACGGGCCTGGTGTACACGACGCTGCCGATCGTGGCCTTCGTGCTGGCCAACGCCTCCTTCGGGCTGACGGCCGCCGTCGGCACCGCCGTCGGCATCGCGCTGGCGATCTCCGTGCTGCGCCTGGTGCGCAAGGAGCCGCTCCATCCCGCGCTCTCCGGCCTGTTCGGTGTCGCGGTCGCCGCGTTCGTCTCCTGGAAGACCGGATCGGCCAAGGGCTTCTTCCTCACCGGCATCTGGGCCAACTTTGCCCTCGGCGTGCTCTTCCTGCTCTCCGTCCTCGCACGCCGGCCGTTGGCCGGAATCGTCTGGGGCGCCCTCAACGGCACCGGGATCGCCTGGCTGAAGGACAAGCCCTCGCGGCACTACTACGACATCGCCACGCTCACGCTCGTGGGTGTCTTCGCGACCCGGGTCGCCGTGCAGCAGTGGCTGTACGACGAGGACCGCACGGGCTGGCTGGCCGTCGCGAGGATCGCGATGGGCTACCCGCTCCTCGCTCTGGCCTTCCTGGTGGTTCTGTGGGCGGGCCGGCGTTCGGGCAAGCGGCTGAAGGCCCTGGCCGGACAGCAGCCCGCCGGGTCGGTCTGACCGGCCCGCCGATGCCGATGCAGTTCGTCGCCCGACATGCAGAGCGGCGTGAGATCGACCGACTGGTGACCTCGGCGGCCGCCGGGCGTGGTGGTGCTTGCCGCGGCGGAGCCGGTCGGTGATCTCGGCCTACTGCGCCACGCGGCGAAGCTCCTTGAGCTGGATGTCGCAGGGCTCGCCGTCGCGCGCCGGACGCGGCCGGGCAGGTGGTCGTGTCCCTGGATGGAGTGCTGGCGATCGGGCACCCGGGAGAAGCAGGATGCGGCCAACTGCCAGGCCCACTTGTAACGTTCGGCGGGTCGGCCGCACTGAGGGGTATGAGCTATGACGACCTGCGTGCACTGTTTCTCAACTGCACGCTGAAGAAGAGCCCGGAGCGCAGCCACACGCAGGGCCTGATCGACCTCAGCTCGCGGATCATGGAGAAGCAGGGCGTTCAGGTCGATCACCTGCGGCCGATCGATCGGGAGATCGCCACCGGGGTGTGGCCGGACATGACCGAGCACGGCTGGGAACACGACGAGTGGCCGTCGATCTACCAGCGGGTGATGGCCGCCGACATCCTCGTCATCGCCGGTCCGATCTGGCTGGGTGACAACAGCTCGGTCGCCAAACTGGTCATCGAGCGGCTCTATGCCTGTTCGGGCCTGCTCAACGACGCCGGTCAGTACGCCTACTACGGGCGTGTGGGCGGTTGCCTGATCACCGGCAACGAGGACGGCGTCAAGCACTGCGCCATGAACGTCCTGTACAGCCTCCAGCACCTGGGATACACGATCCCGCCCCAGGCGGACGCGGGCTGGATCGGAGAGGCCGGGCCGGGAACCTCCTATCTCGATCCGGGCTCCGGCGGTCCCACCAACGACTTCACCAACAGGAACACCACGTTCATGACGTGGAACCTCCTGCATCTGGCCCGGCTGCTCAAGGACGTCGGTGGCGTTCCGGCGCACGGGAACCAGCGGTCGCAGTGGGACGCCGGGTGCCGGTTCGACTTCGAGAATCCCGAATACCGCTAAAACAGCAACGAAAGGCCGAAAACAATGACCGTCGAGACCGTCCCCACCTGCGCCTACCCGGGCTGCACCAACCCGCCCGAGCCGCCGGCCACCGACGCGCAGGGACCGGCACCCCGCTATTGCGAGCACCCCGAGCACAACGCGCTCGGCGCGTTCAGGAAGTTCCGCGCCAAGCGACAGCAACGCAAGGAGGACAAGCGCGTGGCAGCCGAGGCCAAGAAGGCGGCCAAGGAGGCGGCAAAGGGGGCCCAGGCGCCGGTCGCCGAGCAGTCCTGGCCCGCCGCCTCCGGGCACGCATCCGCTGCCGGAATGGCGCACGGTGCGCCCGGGCACACGCCCGCTACGGAAGCGGTGCCGCAGGCGTCCCCTGGCGAGATGGTGCCCCTGCAGCCCGGACAAGCCCCCGTCTCCGATGCGTCCGAGCAGGCGCCGGTGGAAGCCGTGAACAGTGAAATGGCGGCGATGTCGATGGTCGACGGCGGCCATGTTGCTCAGTCACGCGACGCCCTCGTCGCGCTCATCGAGCAGCTCGCCACCGATCTGCCCGCCTACATCGAGGAGTTGGCGATCATCACGGACTCCGCGGCGGCCGAGGCCCGGATCGAGACGGTCACCCGCGCCTCCGCGCAGCGCATCCTGGCCGCCGAGGAGCGCGCCGCGCTCGCCGAGGAGGCGGGCGACATGGCCGTCGCCGCGCTCGATGCCGCGCAGGAAAAGTTCGCCGAGGAGACCGCCGCGATCCGCGAGGAGACGGCCCGCCAGGTGGCGGACGCCGAATTCGTCCGGGCCGAGCTGGAGCGCTACCGCGAGCGTGTCAGCATGCTCGAGGTCCGGCTCGACGCCGTCCGTGACGAGGCCGACGAGCTGCGCCGCGAGAAGGCCGCGCGCTCCACCACCGAACACGAACAGCCGCGCCCCGCTGAGCAGTAGTGCTGAACGGCCGTCGGCCCACGTGATTTCGGCGTTCCGGTCCAGAACTCCAGCCGCCGTGATCCCCGCTCCCTCCGACGCAAGAGCCGTGCATGTCGTCCAACGCGTCAGCGTTGATCCAGCAATTGATCAAGACAAAGGAGAACGATGCAGAAGGGCGCACTCAAGAAGTGGTCCGCCCGGATTGCGGCCTCCACCGTGATCGCGGCGACCGCCGCCCTCGTCCCGGCCGTCGGCGCCCAGGCCGGCACCCCCCATCAGTTCCGTCTCTGCAACAACGGCCGCGGCTACGACACCGTTGTCGAGTTCCCGAACCAAGGCGCCTACGCGTTCCGCGTGCCTGCCGGAAAGTGCCGGACCGTCTCGCCTCTTGTCGGGACTTCCAACGAGGCGGTCACGCTCTACGCGGTCCAAAGGAGTTGGAAGGGCCCTCGCAGCCACGTTTTCGCCGGGTTCAGCTACGACGACCGGCGGGGCATCGACAGCACCACTACGGGAACCTACGGAGCCGTCAACTGGAGCTGGCGGTAAGCGGAGTTCAAGGCAGGTTCGGCGCGGCAGCCCCGAACCTGCCCTGTGTGTCGGCGGACCGCCGAGCAGGAGCCGGCCGCTGCCTGGCGAGACCCGTCCCCTCGGCGCCACGCTCGGCCACCGGTCCGGCGTGAACACCCAACAGAAACGGAAATCCTCATGAGCCGAACCAAGCGCCCTGTCCTCTGGATCGCCACCATCGCCGTCGTCGTCGTGGCGGCCGTCGGGCTCTACCTCTTCCAGCCCTGGCGGCTGTTCACCACGAATCGCGTGGATGAGGCGGCTCCCGTGGCCACCGGCCAACAGGGGGCTGCGGCCAAGCCGTTGGTAACCGGTAGCTTCATCTCCCACGAGCACGAGACCAGCGGCTCGGTGGAGGTCCAGCCGCTCGCAGACGGGAAGGCGAACCTGCGCCTGACAAACGTGCGTACCTCCGACGGCCCGGCCCTGCACGTGTGGCTCAGCGACCAGCCGGTCAAGCAGGACGGCGGCGGCAACCTCGACGACGGCACCCATGTCGACCTCGGCGACCTCAAAGGCAACGAGGGCAACCAGAACTACGCGATCCCGGCGGGCACCGACCTGAACAAGTTCTCCACGGTGACGATCTGGTGTGAACGCTTCAGCGTGTCGTTCGGCGCGGCCGAGCTGAAGCAGGGCGCCTGACGAACCCATGTCGCGCCGGAAGGCCGTGGAGCGGGTGGCGACGCCACCCCCGCCGGCGCCCGGCGGCAGGCGTGGGCGCCCCCGGCGGGGGGGTCGGCGAGTGGGTGGGTGTGGGGGGGGGGGGGGGGTTTGG
>NZ_JBFAHW010000225.1:0-7168 GCF_040654355.1 Streptomyces sp. NPDC050704
GAGCGTGCCGTCCGACACGTCGACGGCGTCCGGGGTCGCCTCGGCGACGTCGCTGCGGCGGGCGTACGCGTCGAAGAGGCGGTCCTTGCTCTCCATCACCTCCGACGGCGAGCAACTGCTCGGCGTGCTGCACACGCCTGGTCCCGGCTCCGGGCCCTGGCCGGTCTGTCTGATCTACGAACCCGGCAATCCGGGGCAGCGCGTGGACATCCATGAGTGCGGCACCCTCCTCGCCCACGGCGGGGCCGCGCACGGGCTGCCCGTCTTCCGCTACGACAGCCGGGGCACCGGCGTGAGCGACGGCTGCTTCACCCACACCACCTGGAGCCGCCGCCTGGCGGACCTGCGAGCGGCCGTGCACGAGCTGCGCGCCCAGGGGGTGGCGGAACGGTTCGTCGTCGTCGGCAACAGCGCGGGCGCCCGGCTCGCCGCGATGGCCGCGCACGACCTGCCCGCCGTCGTCGGCGCCGTCCTGTGGGGGCCGATCCTCAGCGAGGAGGAAGGGGAGGGGCCCGCGCCCCGGCTGCGACGCGTCGACGGCACCCTGGCCGCCGCCTGGTGCGGTCTGTGGCTCGGCGTCTCCTACACCCGAGATGACCGGGCCCACGACTACCCCGCGCTGCTGCGCGACAGCCAGGTGCCGGTGTGCGTCGTCTACGGCACCGAGGAGCTGGCGCACCCCGACCGCATGACCCGCCTCATCCTCGACGAGGCCGAGCATCGTCCCACCTGGCGGCTGAGCGTCGTCGACGGCAGTCATGGCTTCTCCGCGAGCGGTCTGGCCGCAGCCGTACGGGCCACGACCGCGTGGACGGCCACCACCTTCATCCCCGGCGACACCCCGCAACCATCCGCGTCCCCCACCGTGTTGGAGGCCCCCGCCCATGACCGCTGACCGCTCGGACCGTCCCACCGAGGAATCCGCCCCGCGACCCGCCGGCGCCGAATCCGGTCTCACCCCGGGCCGCCCCCCGCGCCGCAGCGAACGCCGCCCGGTGGCCGAACGCCCGGCCACCGAAAGCCCCCGGGCCCAGCGCACCGCCGACCGCGCCCGCCCACCGCAGTGGCGCAAGCCACCGCTGCGGATCGAGCAGAGCGAGTGCATCAGCTGTGACGCCTGTGTCGAGGCCTGTCCGTCCCAGTTCGGCGCGGTCTTCAACCTCGGCCGCGGCGGCATGGCGATCCTGCCCGAACTCTGCTCCGGCTGCGGCGCCTGCCTGCCACCGGTGTGCCCCGTGGACTGCATCTACCCGGACGAGGAGTGGGAGCCGGCCCCCGAGCAGTGGTGGCAGGAGCCGCTCGGCCCGCGGGACCCCTATGTCCTCGACGACGGCACCCGCCGTCCCGCAGGGCTGCCGACCCGGATCCGCCGCTGGTGAGCGGGGACCGCGACACCGAGGAGCCGACGATGCGCGACGTTGCCGCCGTGGTGAAGGCGTACGACATACGAGGAGTGGTGGGGGAGGAACTCGACGAGGAGCTGGCCGAGACCTTCGGGGCGTGCTTCGCGCGCCTGGTGCCCGAGGACGAGGTGGTCGTCGGACACGACATGCGCGCCTCTTCACCGGGCCTGGCCGACGCGTTCATCCGCGGCGTGCTCGGCCAGGGCAGCGATGTCCTGCGCATCGGCCTGGCCGGCACGGACATGGTCTCCTACGCCTCGGGGGTGCTCGGCCGCCCCGGCGCAATGATCACCGCGAGCCACAACCCGCCCCGCTACAACGGCATCAAGCTGTGCCGCGCGTACGCCGAACCCATCGGCTGGGACACCGGCCTGCGCACGCTGCTGCACCTGGCGCGCGGCCCACGCGCCAGGCCGCCGCGCGCCGGGACCGGCCAGGTCAGGGACCAGCCGGTGCTCGCGGGCTACCGGGACCACCTGCTCGCGCTCGCCGCGCCGGACACGGCCCCGGTGCGGCAGATCACGGCCGTGGTCGAAGCGGGCGGCGGCATGGCCGGACTCACCGCAGCCACTGTCCTGGGCGCGCTGCCGGTCGACGTGATCCCGCTGAACTTCGGCGTGGACGGCGACTTCCCGCAGCCGGACGCCGACCCGATGAGGCCCGGCTACACCGCGGCGCTCCGGGATCGTGTCCGGGCGGCCCGCGCCGACGTGGGCTTCGCCTTCGACGGTGACGCCGACCGCTGCGTGGTCGTCGACGAGCGGGGCGAGACGGTTGCGCCGAGCGCCGTCGGCGCCCTCCTCGCCGAGCGTGCCCTCGCCCGCGAGCCCGGCGCCGCCGTCGTGCACAGCGCGGTGACCTCCCGGTCCCTGCCCCACGCCGTGACCGCGCTCGGCGGCCGCGCGGTGCGCTCCCGCGTCGGTCACTCGTACATGAAGCGGGAGATGGCCCGCACCCGGGCCGTTCTCGGCGTCGAGCACTCCGCGCACTGCTACTTCGGCCGGTTCTGGAACGCGGACTCCGGACTCCTCGCGGCCCTCCACGTCCTCGCGGCCCTGGGCGCCACCCACCAGCCGGTGTCCCAACTCGTAAGCCGCCGTACCCCGTACACCACCCTGCCGGAGACCGCGATCCGGGTCGCAGAGCCCGACGCACGGCTGCGGGAGGTCGCCCGCGCCGCCGGAGCCCGGCCGGACACCACCTGCGACTGGCTGGACGGGCTCACCGTGCGGCGCGCCGACGGCGCCTGGTTCAACCTCAGGCCCTCGAACACCGAGAGCCGCGGCCTGCTGCGGCTCAACGTGGAGGCCCGCGACGAGCACACCGCGACGTCCTTGCGCGCCGAGGTGCTCGACCTCGTCGAGACCCCGCCGACCCGGCCCCGGCCGGCCCGGTCCCGGCCCGCGCCACCCAAGTCCCCGCCCACGTCCCCCACCACGCCACCCAGTCCCCGAGCGCCGCACACCCCTGCGGCACCGGCACAGGAAGGAGTGTGATCACCCCGTGACCACGACCGACGACCCCACCCCGGCCGAGCGGCCGCAGACCGACCCGGACGAGGGCGAGTCGACGGCCCGGCTGTGGCAGCTGGCCTTCGGCTCCATGCCCGCCCAGATCATCCACGCCGCCGTCCGCCTCGGCCTGCCTGACGCGCTGGCCGAAGGCCCCCGCGGCTGCGCCGAACTCGCCCGCTCCTGCGGCGCCGACGAGCCGTCGCTGCGCCGGCTCCTTCGTGGCCTCGCCGGTACCGGCGTCGTCGCCCCCGACGGTGGCCCCGACCACTATGTGCTCACTCCCATGGGACGCCCGCTGCGCACCGACGTACCCGACTCGCTCGCCGCCATGGTGCTGCTCTTCGCCGGAGAGGCCATGTGGCGCAGCTGGGGCGATCTGGCCGAGACGGTCCGCACCGGAAGCAACGGCTTCGAACGCATCCACGGCGTGCCCTACTTCACCTACTACGCCCAACGCCCGGACGAATATGCGCTGTTCAACGCCGCGATGGGCGAGGACACCAAAGCCGTCGGCCCGGCCCTCGCCCAGGGCTATGACTTCTCCTGGTGCAAGACCGTCGTGGACATCGGAGGCGGCAACGGCGCCCTGCTCAGCTGTCTGCTCGGAGCCCATCCCCACCTTCAGGGCATCGTGTTCGACCAGCCCGAAGGCAGGGCGCAGGCCGGCGAGGCGCTCGCCGAGGCCGGTCTGGCCGAGCGCTGCTCGGTGGTGGCCGGGGACGCCTTCCACAAGGTGGTGCCGGGCGGCGACCTGTACGTGATGAAGAGCGTCCTGCACGACTGGGACGACGACCATGTGCGCACGCTGTTGCGCAACTGCCGCGCTGTCATCCCCGACGACGGCCGGGTCCTCGTGATGGAGCCGCTGATGCCGCCCCTCACGGAGGACCTCGGGCCCGCCCACGGCATCGTCACCACCGACATGGACCTCCTGGTGACCACGGGCGGTCGCGTCCGCACCGAGGCGGAGTTCGCGGAGCTGTTCGCGGCCGCCGGATTCCGGCACACCCTGACGCGCAAACTCGCCGACCACGGCCACCTCGAAGCCCAGTACCACAGCATCGTCGAGGGCGTGCCCGCCTGACCACGCCCCCGACGCACGTCAAGTCCCGGCGTACCCGAGCCAGTTGCCCACCTCGTACCCGACACCTCGTACCCCGAGAAGGACGGACCCTCGCATGCCCGAGACCGAAGACCGCACACCCTACGGCGGGCCCTCGCCCGCGGACTACGCGCTGACGATGCAGCGTGCCGCGGCCGCCGCGGTCGCTACCGCCGACGGCGGCCACGCCCCCGACCCGCGCACGGCGGGGGAAAGCACCGCGCGCCTGTGGCGCCCCCTGGTCGCCGCCGCCTGCGCCGAGGCCGGCGCCCCGGCACCACAATGGACCCTGCCCGCCCACCTGGACTCCGACGTCGGCGCCCTGCAGATCGACGGCGACGACACCATCATCCGGCCCGAGATCGCCGAGACCCGCCGCTGGGAGGCGGACGAGGACGCGGCGATCCGCAAGACCGTGACCCCCGGCACCACCGTCCTGGACATCGGCGCGCACATCGGCTACTTCAGCCTCCTGATGTCCCAGCTCGTCCAGTCCCACGGCAGGGTCGTCTCCATCGAGGCCGACGCCTGGAATCACCAGCTCCTGCTGCAGAACCTGGTGCGCAACGGCGCCTCCAACGTCACGCCGGTGTTCGCCGCGGCCGGCGAGCGGTCCGGCATCGCATACCTGCGCCGCGACAAGGACGGCAACACCGGCGACCACCGCGTCCTGGACGAGCCGGCCGAACTCGGCCACCCCGTACCGGTGATCGCCCTCGACGACATCCTCGACGGCGTGCCCGAGATCGACTTCATGAAGGTCGACCTGCAGGGCGGCGACCACCTCGCCATCCTCGGCATGCGGCGCACTCTGCGCCGCTGCCGCCCACGGCTGCTCGTCGAATTCTGGCCGCCCGGCATCCGCGAGCGCGGCGACGACCCGGTGGAGGTGCTGCGGATCTACTCCTCGCTCGGCTTCACCCGCGAGATCGTCGACGACCTGGCCATCGACCCCGGGCTGCCCGACGCCGAGTTCGTCCGTGCCGCGGAGAACACGGAGCGCGAGTTCGTGAACCTCTTCCTGACGCCCGGACCCGCCTAGCCGCCCCGAGTGCCGCGACTGCCGCCGCCCTCGGCACGCGGCGGCGGTCGCGCCCGGCCCCGCGCCGGGACTTCGGTGGATTGGAGCCACCATGAGCACCGCACAGCCCCGCGCCACCGCACCCGTACCCGCGCCCCTGCCTGAGCCCGCCGCCCGTCTCCCGAGGAGCACACCCCCGCACACGCCCGCGCTGCTCCTGGATTCCGGGGGTGTCCTGATCCTGCCCGACGGCGCGGTGCTGTCCCACTACGGCAAGCGGCTCGGGCTGCGCCTCGACCCCGTCACCGCACGGCACGCCGTGGCCCTCGCGGCCCGCGACCTCGACCTGGCGGCCGGACCGGATACCGGCCCGCAGGCGTTCGCGCACCGCTGGTCCGCGCACGCCGGATGCTCGCCCGACGCCGCCGAGTCGCTGTGGCGGACGGTCCGCCGCGAGGTGGACGACACGGTGCTGTGGAGCGTCGTGAACCCCGAGGCCGTGCCGTTCCTCGACGCCCTGCCCCCGCGGGTGCAGCGGTACGTCGTCAGCAACGCCGACGGCCGCGCGCACGCCGAACTCGCCCGGGCCGGGCTCCTCGACCGGCTCGACGGCGTCCTCGACTCGTCCGCCGTCGGCATCGCCAAACCCGACCCGAGGATCTTCCGGATGGCGGCCGTGGCCCTCGGCCGCCCCCTGGAGCAGTGCCGCTACGTCGGCGACACCCTCGACGGCGCCCCGCACGGCCTTCCCCCCACGGTCCTCTACGACCCTCTCGGCATCTATCCGGACGACGCCGCGCGCTACACCCGTATCCGCCGGCTGTCCCAACTCCTCGACTCCGAGCCCTAGTTCACAACCTTGCGCAACGAGGCCGAACACGGGCGAGGCCGAACAAGAACAAGGACGACGAACAAGGCCGGCAAGGACAAACGCAAAGGACTGGACATGGACATACCTGGAGACACTCCCGGCGACACGCCTGGTGCCGCCCCGCACGCCGTCGTCACCGGAGCCGCCGGGTTCATCGGATCGCACCTGGTGACCGGGCTGTTGTCCGCGGGCTGCCGGGTGACGGCCGTGGACGTCGTCCCGTGGACCTCGGTGCACCGGGTGCGGGCCGCCGGCCCGCACGCGCACCTGCGGTACCACGAGGCCGACCTGCGCGACACCCGCACGCTCCGCGGACTCACGAAAGACGCGCGCTGGATCTTCCACCTGGGCGCCAACACCGAGAACCGCTCCTGGGCACAGTCCGGCCGCGCCGACCTCGACACCACCGTGACCGGCACCGTCGCACTCCTCGAAGCGCTCGTCGACCATCCCCCGCAGTGTGTGGTGATGACCTCGAGCCAACTCGTCTACGGCGACCGGGCCGCGCACGACGTACCGCTCACCGGGCGGCCCCCGCGCCCCGCGACCCGGTTCGGCGCGGGCAAGGCCGCCGCCGAGGCGTTCCTGTGCGCCGCCGCCCACGAGACGGGGTTCCACGCCGTCGCCGCCCGGCTCTCCAATGTCGTCGGCGCGGGGATGAGGCGCGGCATCATCCACGACTTCGTCGGCAAACTGCGCCAGGACCCGACCCGGCTCACGGTGCTCGGCGACGGCAGCCAGCAGCGCAGCTACCTCCATGTCTCCGACTGCGTCAGCGCGTTGACGACACTCGCCGAGGCCGCCGGTGGCCGGTCCGCCACCGAACGGGCGGGATTCGAGGCGTACGACGTGTGCAACACGGACGCCACCGCGGCCGCCGACGTGGCCCGGATCGCCGTCGCCGAATTCCCCGGCGCGGACGGCGAGATCCTCCTCGGCTCCGGACAGCGCGGCTGGAAGGGCGACATCCCCACCGTTCGCGTCAGCCCCCGGCCGCTGCTCGACCTCGGCTGGCAGCCACGCCTCACCTCATCGGCAGCCGTCCGCACGGCGCTGCGTGAGATCATCGCCGAGGGCCCGCTCGAACCGCCCGCCGCACCCGTACCGCCGGCGCCCGCCGCCGGGGGACCTGTGCACCGGCACGGCTCGTCCGCCTACCTCGGGGCGCGCCATGCCTGATCCGCACGCGAGCCGGACTTCGCCGGTGACCCCCACCGCGCGCACCGCGCCGACGACACGGGCGGCACCCGTGGCGCG
>NZ_JBFAHW010000226.1:0-7024 GCF_040654355.1 Streptomyces sp. NPDC050704
ACTGGATATCCCAGAGCGGCGATCGGATACCCCGTCGCGGCACCGCCCCACCCACACACCCAGGGGCGCGGGGAACTGCGCGACCAGCCCCCACCCACCCGCAGACAAACACGTCACACCGGATGCACAGCCACCACCACCCCCCGCTCAGCCGCAGGCGACACCGCCGCGGTCACCCGCACCGCCACCGCCCGCCCCACCCGCCCCGCCCGATACGCCGAAGCCATCAGCACAGGCTGAAGCTGTTCCAGCCCGGACACCAAAAACTCCTCGCCGGCGATCAGCACCGGCCGCCCCGCCTTCAGCCCGGCCGCCGCCGCCTCCGTCAAGTCCGCCAGAGGCGGAAGCGCCGCGCGGACCACACCCGCCCCGGCCGCCGCCGCCCGCCCCGCCAGCGCCACCTGAAGCGGCAGCAGCGGAGCCAACGCCGCGGTCAACGCGTCGGCGATACGCCGGAGTTCGGGAGTCGAGTCCCGCAGCACCTCCGCCGCGGCCCGGATCAGCGGCGCGAGGGCGAGGAGCGTACCCGCCGCCAGCCCGGCCGCCGCGGGCAACAGCGGCGATGTCGCGTCCACCAGTTCACCCAGCGCGTCCGCCGCCTCCTCCACCGCGGGCTCCATCGCGTCGAGCACGGGCAGCAGGCTGTCCCCGAGCGCGGTGAGCAGCGCCTGCGCGGGCTCGCTGACCGGATGCACGGCGAACGGCGCCCCGCTCGTACCCAGCCGCGTCAGCGTGTCCACGATCCGGTAGAACGCCTCCTGCGCCTCCGGTGAGGCGCTCGCCTCGGCCAGTTCGGCCGTCGTCTCCCGCAGGACTCGCAGCACCTCGGCGCCCGAACCGTCGCGCGGGTCGAAGGTGTTGATGGCGATGCGGGTGATGTTCCCGCCGGTGTCCAGGAGTTGGCCGGTGATGTCGGTCATGTTGCGCGCGATACGCGCGACGTCGTCTCTGCTGGGGAGCGACGGAATCGTTGCCATGGACTCTCCTCGCCTCACGTGCGCGCTCTGCCGGCGTCCACCCTCAGCATGCCCCCTCCGCCCGCCGCGGGCCCCTCCGTCCGTGGCATCCGTGACGCCAACGCCCTCTTGTTGCAGGCGAGTCGAACAGGTAGACCTCCCGTACCGATGTCAGACACGTCCATGCCGGACACGTCCATGCCAGACAGGTCCGTGTCAGGAACTTCCAGCGGAGGTACGCGTGCGTCTACCGAGACCCGTTCTGCTCGCCACGGCCACCGCCACCGCGGCGGCTTCACTCCTGCTCACCCCGAGCGGCGCCGTCGCCGACCCGGCCCCGCAGCCTCCGGTGCGCGAAGGGGCCGGCCTCTCCGACCGCGCCGCCGCCAGGACCCCGGAGAGCACGACCGACCGGGCCCTGACCGCCCCGGTCACCGAACTCACCGAATCCGCCGGAGGCACCCGCACGCGCGGCTATCCCCGGGAGCAGGTCCTCACCCCGGACCCGGTGAATCCGGCGGACAAGTCCATCAAGCTCGGCCTCACCCCGTACCACTCCATCGCCCCGAAGCTGAACGCCCTCCAGCGGCTCGGCGACCGCGTGAGCGTGGAGGTCGCGGGCCGCTCGGCCGGCGGCCACCGCCTCTACCTGGTGACCGTCACCGCGCCCGAGTCCTCCGGGCAGGCCCGCGCCCAGGAGCGGATGCGCGAGCTGATCGAGAGAGCTCCCGCGGCCGCCGCGAAGGACCCGGCGATCAAGCGCACGTACAAGACGCCGGTCTTCTTCAACAACAACATCCACGGCAACGAGTGGGAGGGCACGGACGCGAGCCTCGAACTCATCGAGCAGCTCGCGACGGCCGAGGACAGCAGGACCGCCGGCCTCCTCGCCCGCAACCGCGTGTACTTCAACATCACCGCGAACCCGGACGGCCGTATCGCCGGCACCCGCGCCAACGCCAACGGCTTCGACATGAACCGCGACTTCGTCACCGCCTCGCAGCCCGAGGTCCGCGTGATGCGCCAGATCGAGATCGACAAGCAGCCCGCGGTGATGGTCGACACGCACGGTTACGTCAACGGCACCCTCATCGAGCCGACGACGCCGCCGCACGGCGAGAACTACGAGTACGACCTCTTCCTCAAGAACACCTACGCCAACGCCCTCGGCATGGAGACCGCCGTCAACGGCCTCGGCTACACGCCCGAGAAGGACGGCGTCGAGCCCGCCCAGATCCCCTTCCGGGACCAGGAGGAGGGCTGGGACGACTGGCCGCCGATCTTCACGCCGCAGTACGCGGCCTTCCACGGCACGGTCGCCGCGCACACGGTCGAGATCCCGCTGGCGGTCAACAACGAGGAGTACGACGAGCTCTCCGTCGACGAACTCCGCCGCCGTTCGGCCATCAACGTGGACGTGGCGGGGGCGGCCATCCGCGCGACCCTCGACTACGCACAAGCAAATCGGACCTCACTGATCGCCGACCAGATCGAGGTCTTCCGCCGGGGTGCGACGGGTGCCGCCCAGGTCGAGGTCTCGCCGGAGACGGTGCCGGGCGTGCCGGGTATCGGCCCGGAGGACGTCTACACGACGGACTTCCCCCGCGCGTACGTCATTCCGGCGGGCGGCGGCAGGGCGCAGCGCTCGGCCACCGCCGCGGCCCGTCTCGTCGACCACCTGCTCGCCAACGACGTCCAGGTCCGGCGCGCCACAAAGGACTTCAGGCTCGGCGGGAAGGCGTACGCGAAGGGTTCGTACGTCGTCGACCTGCACCAGCCCAAGCGCGGTATGGCGAACGTGATGCTGGCGGACGGCCGGGACATCAGCGACAAGGTGTCGGTCATGTACGACATCTCCGGCTGGAGTCTGGGGCGGCTGTGGGGCGCGACGGTGGACTCCGTACGGACCGACAGGCTCTCCGTCCCGGCCCGCGCGGTGAACGAGGCCGCGAGCGTCGGTTACGTGGCTCCTCGTGGCACTCTGCGTCTGCGCCTCGACGACGCGCGTGAGATAGCCGCCCTCAACTCCCTCCTGGCGGACGGGGTTTCGGTTCGCCGGACCGCCGACGGCAGTGCGCTCGTGCCCGCCTCGGCCCGTGCGAAGGCGGTGGCCCTCGCCAGGCGGTACGACGTCGCCTTCGACGCGACGAAGGCGACCGGCGGCACTCCGATGCAGCGGGTACGGGTCGCCGCGGCCGTCACGCCGGGCGAATTGTTCGCACTGCGTGAGATGAACTTCGACGTCGTCCCCGTCTCGACGGCCATCCTGAACGCGGGCTTCGACTGGTCGAAGGCGGACGTCCTGTTCGCCTCGGCCGGACTGAGTCACGCGGGCCTCAACGCGGCCGCACGCGCCGCCCTGGGCGGCTTCCTGGACCGCGAGGGTCTCGTCGGCCGCGGAGCCACCGGAGCGGCCCTCAACGCCGCCACGGGCCTGCTCTCCGTGCGGCCCGTGCAAGGCAACGGAGACGCCAACGGCGTGGTCCGCGTGGTCAATTCGACCACCGGCGTGACGGCCGGCGCGCCGGACCACGGCTTCGTCTACGCGCCGATGTGGTTCACGGGTCTCGGTTCCGGGGTCCGCGTCGAGCAGTCGTACGGGACCGGGAACCCGCTCGTGTCCGGCCACTGGCGCCCCGTGGAGGACGGCAGCGGTGGTCCCGCGCAGGCCGCGGGCCAGGCGTCCGTCGTCAGCGGCCCGCACGCCGTCCTGTTCGGCACGGAGCCCCTCTTCCGCGACCATCCGAAGGGAGAATTCGCTCAGGTGGCACGCGCCTTGCTGACAGTCTCCTGAGGGAATCCCCCCGGGGAAGAGTGAGACAGCGGGCACAGAGAATCGAGGAGAGTACGGATGGCACAGGAGATCCACGGCACCGTCGCCGAAGGCTTCGAGGCGGTACGCGAGGAGTTCGCGGCCGTCGTCGCCGCTGAACGCCCTGACTACGAGGGCCAGTTGAGCGCGTACGTCCAGGGGCGGCGGGTCGTCGATCTCTGGGCCGGCGCGGGGACGGACGGCGAGACGCTGTTCGGTGTCTTCTCGTCCACGAAGGGGGCGGCCCATCTGGTGGTCGCCCTGCTCGTGCAGGACGGGACACTGAAGCTCGACCGCGAAGTGGCCCACTACTGGCCGGAGTTCGCGGCCGAGGGCAAGGGGACGGTGACCCTGCGGGACCTGCTCGCGCACCGCTCGGGCGTCATCGGATCCGACGCGGGCTTCACGTTCGACGAGCTGGCCGACGACCGCCTGGTGGCCGAACGGCTCGCGGCCCAGCGGCCGTTCTGGCGCCCGGGCACCGCCTTCGGCTATCACGCGCTCGTCATCGGCGCGCTGACGGGCGAGGTCGTACGACGGGCCACCGGCCGGACGCTCCAGGAGGTGTACGAGGAGCGGATCCGCGCCCCGTACGGGCTCGGCTTCCACCTGGGCCTGCCCGAGTCGGAGGAACCCCGCTACCGCTCCGTACAGCCGATGGTGCCCACACCGCCGGAGCAGGCCCTGCTGGACGCCACGCCCAGGGGGCCGCACACGCTGGCGTCGATCGCGTTCAACGAGCACGTACCGGGGGCGGGGACGCTGGTGGAGCACCCCAACTCCCGTACCGTGCGCGCCAAGGGCCCGGCGTCGGCGGGCGGGGTCGCGTCCGCGCGCGGCCTCGCCGGGATGTACGCGGCGGCGATCAGCCGGGTCGACGGCCGGGCTCCCCTCCTGAAGCCGGACACGATCGGGGAGGTCGGGCAGATCCACTCCGTCGGCTACGACCTGGTGGCCCGCGCCCACAAGTCGTACGGTCTCGGCTTCCAGGCCACGGCGGACATGTGGCATCCGTTCCTGGGCGCCGGGGCGTTCGGCCACAGCGGCGCGGGCGGCTCCCAGGCCTTCGCGGACCCGCGCAGCGGCCTGGCCTACGGCTACACACGCCGCCGCATCGCCTTCCCGGGCGGCGCGGCACCGGAGAACGACCGCTTGGTGCGGGCGGTACACGGCGCGGCGCTCGGCTAATCGCTCCGCGGGAAGTGCGGTAATGATCCTGCGGGCCGTCCGTGGCTGGTCGCGCCCCGCGGCGGAGCCGCATATGTCACAGCCCCGCGCCCCTGCGGGGGCGCTGCACCGCACCGGACCTCGTCGATGCCGCTTAGCCGTCCACTCCGCCGAAGAGGCCGTACCCCGTCACCACGGGGTACGGCCTCTTCGGGGTGTGGGGACGGGTCAGAGCTTGACGATCATCTTGCCGGTGTTGTCGCCGCGCAGGACGCCGAAGAACGCCTCCAGGTTGTTCTCGATGCCCTCGACGACGGTCTCGCGGTACTTGAGCTCGCCGGCGGCGACCCACGCGCCGACCTCCTGGACGAACTCCGGCTGGAGGTCGTAGTGGTCGCCGACGAGGAAGCCCTCGATGCGGCCGCGGGTCTGGATGAGGCGGGCGAGGTTCTTCGGGCCGGGGACGGGCTCGGTGCTGTTGTAGACGGAGATCATGCCGCAGACGGCGATCCGGCCGTCCCGGTTGAGGGAGCCGATCGCGGCCTCCAGGTGGTCGCCGCCCACGTTGTCGAAGTAGACGTCGACACCGTCCGGGGCGGCCTCGCGCAGCTGCCGGCCCACCGGTCCGTCCTTGTAGTTGAAGGCGGCGTCGAAGCCGTACTCCTCCACCAGCAGCTTGACCTTCTCGTCGGACCCGGCGGAGCCGATGACCCTCGACGCGCCCTTGAGCTTGGCGATCTGACCGACCTGGCTGCCCACGGCACCGGCGGCACCGGACACGAAGACGGAGTCGCCCTCCTTGAAGGAGGCGACGCGCAGCAGACCGGCGTACGCCGTCAGGCCGGTCATGCCCAGCACGCCCAGGTACGTACTCAGCGGCACCGCGTCCGCGTCCACCTTCAGGGCCGGCACGGACGCCGGACCGACCTTGACGGCCTGCTTGGCGTCGACGACGGCGTACTCGCGCCAGCCGAAGAAGTGCAGGACGTGGTCGCCGACGGCGATGCCCTCCGCCGCCGAGGCGACGACCTCGCCGACCGCGCCGCCCTGCATGACCTTGCCGAGCTCGAAGGGGGCGACGTACGACTTGGCGGCGCTCATGCGGCCGCGCATGTACGGGTCCACCGACAGGTACTTGTTGCGCACCAGGACCTGACCCGGGCCCGGCTGCCCGACCTCGGCCTCGACGAAGGCGAAGTCCTCGGGCTTGGGCCAGCCGACCGGGCGTTCGACGAGGTGCCATTCGCGGCTGGTGACGGGGAGCTCGGGGCCGGGGGTGACGGTCATGAGGGTGTGCCTTTCCGATGCTGCGGCTCTAATGCTTCAGTACCTGAAACAACCATGCTCCTGAATATTTCATGATGTCAAGTAACGAGGTAGCCTGGAGTGCATGGCCATGCAGAAGACACCCCGAATCGACCCTTTGACGTTGGAGGTCGTCGACCTCATCGGGACCGTCGTGGCCCGCTACCACGAGGAGTACGAGGACGCGGCGGGGCAGCATGCGCTGACGGGGGCGCAGGCTCGGCTGCTCAGCCTGCTGTCCCTTGAGCCGCTGCCGATGCGGCGGCTGGCGCAGAAGCTGAAGTGCGAGCCGTCGAATGTCACCGGGATCGTGGATCGGCTTGAGACGCGGGGGCTGGTCGAGCGGCGGCCCGATCCGACCGACCGCCGGGTCAAGCTGGCCGCGGCGACGGAGGAAGGGCGGCGGGTGGCTCGGAGTCTGCGGGAGTCGCTCCACTTCGCGCGCGAGCCCCTGGCGGGGTTGTCGCGCGAGGAGCGGGTGTCTTTGCGGGGGCTGCTTGTCCGGATGCTCGACATGTAGCTCCGGCGACTGTTTCGGCCGCGGGTTCGGTGGGGGCTTGTCGCGCCGTTCCCCGCGCCCCTAAAAGATCTGGGGTGCCTCGGGTTGGTTTGTAGGGTGCGGGCCGGCTGTGGCTGGTCGCGCAGTTCCCCGCGCCCCTAAAAGGCCAAGAGCCGCAGCCCCCACCTACCCGCACTCGGCCTTCCGGCGTGAGGGGTCGTGTCGGGGTGTCCGATCGCCGCGGCAACGTGCCATGACTGGATATCCCAGAGCGGCGATCGGATA
>NZ_JBFAHW010000227.1:0-6717 GCF_040654355.1 Streptomyces sp. NPDC050704
ACTGGAGTTCAGTGGGCTCTTCCGATATCGGGGCATACGGCTGTCGGTTGGGAGGTCGGGCTCTTTTGCGGGAGCCCTACGCGACGGGCATGACGTACCGGCACGGCCCCGCCCCCGGGTTGAGTCGCGGCCGCGGGTGCGTGGGGTGGCGCGGCTTCGCCCGCGGAGGCGTGGGTGGGCGGCAGGCCCTTGGTGGGTTGGCGCCGACGGCCCGGCGTTCGTGCCGGGGTGGCCGGATACAGTACTCAGCGTGTGGGCCGACAAGCAGCGGGAGACGCGTACCGAGCAGTCCGACGGCCCTCGTCGACGGGCCACGATCCACGACGTCGCCCAGCTGGCCGGAGTGTCGCGCCAGACGGTGTCACGGGCCGTCAATGACAAGGGTGAGATCGATCCGGGGACCAAGGAGCGGGTGCTGGAGGCGGCGCGGCTGTTGGACTATCGGCCGAGTCGGTTCGCGCGGGGGCTGGTGCGGAAGGGGACCGTGACGGCGGGGCTGGTGATTCCGGACCTGATGAATCCGTTCTTCCCCGAGGTTGCCGCCGGTGTGCTGGAGGCCGCCGAGCAGCGTGGGTGGCAGGTGGTGGTGTGGGACTCCCGTACCGATGACGCCAGGGAGCGCGAGGCGCTCGATGTGCTGTCCCATCAGGCGGACGCGGTTGTGGGGTACTTCAAGAACGAGGACGACGTTCTTGCCCGGCGGCTGGGAGGGGTGCCGCTGGTGCTGTTGGAGCGTGGTCCGCAGCAGACCCGGTTCGCGGCTGTGGGTATCGATGCTGCGGCCGGTCTGGAGCAGGGCATCGCCCATCTGGTCCGTGCGGGGCATCGCCGGATCGGCATGCTGGACGGCGACCGTCTCGATGCCCCCGGCCCTCGGCGGGAGGCCTTTCTGGCCCAGGCGCGGCGGCACGGGCTCCCCGTCGACGGCAGCTGGGTCGTGAAGTGTCCCGAGCACAGTGTCGCGGGTGGGGAAGCGGGCATGGAACAGTTGTTGGACGGTCGGCCCGAGGTCACGGCTGTCTTCGGCTTCAATGATCTGATCGCCATCGGTGCGATGCGTGCCGCTCGGCGTCGGGGGCGGCGGGTGCCCGACGACCTGGCCGTCATGGGCTTCGACGGACTCTCGCTGGGCGAGCTGGTGGAGCCCGCTCTGACCACCCTGCACCTCGACAAACGGCGGTTGGGACGGCTGGCCATCGAGCAGGTGGCACGGCTGCGCGCGGGTGAGGAACCCCTGAGCGGCGCGGACGCGTGGGTCCTGCCCGAACTGGTGGTACGGGCCTCCGCCTGAGACTCGGGGCGGATGGGACTTTGTTTGGGCTGGGCGGGGCTCCGTTTCAGCCCCGGGTCGACGGGCCCGCCGTCCGAGCTTCGGGTGGACGGGCCCGCCGTCCGAGCCCTGGGTCGGTGGGCTTCTGTCCGAGCCCTGGGTCGACGGGCCTTCGTCTGAGCCCCCCGGCTGGTGGGACTCCGGCTGAGCCCCGGGCTCGTGGGGAAGGCTCCGACGCCTGTCGGAGGGGCTCAACACATCGGCGGTGTACGTCTCTTGACAGTGGTTTTCGGCCGCCCCGATACTCGACGGCAACGTTCACGTGAACGCTCACGGACCTCAAGAACGCTGTCGGCCCGAGCCCGGAATCATCTGCCGACATCGTTGTCTCCCCCCACCCCGTAGACGGGCCCGCGGCAGCGCCATGCCCCGGCTGAGCCGTGCCCGGAAAGTGAGTGCGCGCCGATGGAATACCGAACGATGTCCCGCAGACGCCTGCTGGGGGCCTCCCTCGGCGGTGTGGGCGGAGCCCTTCTGGGCCTGTCCGGATGTGGGGCGGGCAATGGCTCGGCCTCGGCGGGCACCGACCACCTCAGCATCTGGTACTGGAACGGAGCGCTGAGCGACAAGCTGCTCGCCACCGCCGGGCGCGGAGTGCCCGGAGTGCCCGGTCTGAAGGTGAAGGGCGCGCCGATCGCCGGCGACTACGAGTCGAAGGTGCGCACCAGCATGGCGGCCCGCGCCTACGTGCCGGACCTGGTCTGTGTGAACTCCAGCATCGCGGAGTTCTTCCCGGACGAGCAGGAGTTCCTGGACCTGAGGGACCTCGGCGCGACGGCCCTGGAGGACCAGTACCTGGACTGGAAGTGGAAGAGCGGCATCACTCCGTCCGGCCGGATGGTCGGCTTCCCGCTCGACGCCGGCCCCACCGCGCTCTACTACCGCCGGGACCTCTTCGAGAAGGCCGGACTGCCCACCGAGCCGGCGGAGGTCGCCGAGGCCACCTCGACCTGGGAGAAGTACCTGGGAGTCGGACGGACACTCAAGGCCAGGGCGCCCGGCAGGCCGTATCTCGTCTCCCAGATCAGCTACGTCTTCCGGATGGTCCTCTACCAGAGCCCGAAGCAGTTCGTCGACGCCGACGACCACTTCATCGGCGACCAGGATCACGTCAAGCACGCGTGGGACCTGGCCGTGGAAACGTACCGGCAGGGGCTCAGCGCCAGGGTCCTGGACACGACGCCCGACTACAACGCGGCCGTCAGCCGCGGCCGGGTCGCCACGATGATCAACGCGGTGTGGGCCATCAACGGCCTCAAGCAGGTGGCGCCGAAGACCTCGGGGACGTGGCGGCTGACCGCGCTGCCCGTCGGGCCGACCAACTACGGCGGCTCGTACGTGGGCATCACCCGCTACTGCCGTGACCCGGAAGGGGCGTTCGCCTTCCTGAAGTGGCTGCTCGGGCCCGAGAACCAGCTGAAGGCCTATCAGGAGATGGCGCTGTTCCCCACCACTCCGGCCGCCTACGACAAACCGGCGATGCGCGAACCCGACCCCTTCTTCGGCGGTCAGAGCCCCGTCGACGTCTTCGGCCCGGCCGCCGAGAAGGCCCCGGTCATCTTCCGCAGCCCCTACGAGGACACCGCCAACACCCCCGTCTTCCAGGAGCTGACCAACGTGGAAACGCTCGGCAAGAACCCCGACAGGGCCTGGCGGGACGCCATGAACGCGGCCGAGTCCGCGCTGTCCCAGCGGGGGGTGAGCTGACGTGGCCACCCTCGCGGGAACGGCGCCGGTCCCCGCCGCCGACAGCGGTGAGGAGGCGGGCGGCCGGGCGGGCGCGGGCGCCCCGCGTGGCCGGTGGCGGCGCCATCTCCCGCCGTACCTCGCCATCTCCCCGTACTACGTGCTCTTCGCCGTCTTCGGGGCCTTCCCCGTGGGCTTCTCGCTGTATCTGTCCTTCCAGGACTGGGACGGCATCGGTGACAAGCGCTTCGTCGGCCTGCAGCAGTACGAGTGGCTGCTCAAGGACTCGGTGTTCTGGCACTCGATCCTCAACACCTTCCAGATCTGGTTCCTCTCCACGGTGCCGATGCTGCTGCTGGCCCTGGTGCTCGCTTTCCTGCTGCACTCGCAGGTGCGCTTCTCCGCCGCCTACCGGGTGGCGTACTTCATCCCCAATGTCACCTCGATGGTCGCCATGACGATCGTCTTCGGTTCCGTCTTCGCCCAGTCGGGTCTCGCCAACTCGATGCTCAGGGCGATCGGGGTGGACGGGGTCGGCTGGCTGAGCTCGTCCCTCGGGATCAAGTCGGCGATCTCCATCATGATCATCTGGCGGTGGGTCGGCTACAACGCCCTGATCTTCCTGGCCGGTCTGCAGGCCATCCCCACCGAGCTCTTCGAGGCCGCCCGGGTGGACGGTGCGAACAGCCGGCAGGTTCTCTTCCGGGTCGTGGTGCCGCAGTTGCGGCCGGTGATCCTCTTCGCCGTGATCACGTCCACGATCAACGGGCTGCAGATCTTCACCGAATCCCAGGTGCTCTTCTACTCGGACGACCCCGGAACCACGGGCGGGCCGGGACAGGAAGGTATGACCGTCGTGCTCTATCTGTGGCAGAAGTCCTTCAACGACCTCCAGTTCGGCTACGGGGCGGCGATGGGCTGGTTGCTCTTCGCACTCATCGCGCTCTTCGCGATCATCAACTGGCGGCTGGTGTCCGGCTCCGACCGCGACGACCGCCGTGGCATCGCGCTGCTGCGCAAGGGGGCCCGCGATGGCCGCTGACCGTACGTCCTCCACTGCCCGTACGTCCTCCACCGCGGGGCTCGCCATCGGCTCCGGCAGCAGGGCGACCCGGATCTGGGTCCGTGTGGCCCTGCTCCTCGGGGTGCTGGTCTCGATGTTCCCCTTCTACTGGCTGGTGGTGATGGCCTCCGTCACCACCCAGGACATCCTGAGCTATCCGCCCAGGCTGGTGCCGGGCACGCAACTGCTGCACAACATGGGGGAGGTGATCGACCGCATCGACTTCTTCACCTCGCTGTACAACACCGTCGTGGTCGCCGTGGCCGGCACCGTGCTGGTGCTGTTCTTCGACTCCCTGGCCGCCTTCGCCTTCGCCAAGTACGAGTTCCCGGGGAAGAAGTTCCTCTTCGGCACCCTGATGGCGACCTACATGATTCCCGCGCAGCTGTCGCTGGTGCCGCAGTTCGTCACCATGGCCGAGTTCGGCTGGGCCGGCACGCTGAAGGCGCTGGTCATTCCCGGTGCGGCCAACGCCTTCGGCATCTTCTGGATGCGCCAGTACGCGCAGAACTCGCTGCCCGACGAACTGCTGGACGCCGGACGGATCGACGGCGCCGGCTTCTTCCGGCTGTACTGGCAGGTCGCGATGCCGCTCTTCCGGCCCGCGCTGGCCTTCCTCGGCATCTTCACGTTCATCAGCATCTGGAACGACTACATCTGGCCGCTGGTCGTCATGGTCAACCCGGACCGGGTCACCCTCCAGGTCGCCCTCTCCAACCTCAACGTCGCCTACAACACCGACTACGCCGTCGTGATGGCGGGGGCGTTGATGAGTGTCATCCCGCTCATCGTCGTCTTCCTGATCGGGGCGCGGCACTTCTTGAGGGACCTTGCCGCGGGGGCGACGAAGATGTGATCGAGGTGCACAGACGCCAAAGCGCGGGGCGCCCCACCCGTGGGGCGGCCCGCGCTTTGGCGTCGCTCGGCGGCGGCTTACAGCGCCTGGGCCGAGGGCTTCACCATGCCGCGGACCGTGCGGGACTTGACGAAGTTGCCGAGGGCCGTCATTTCCCATTCGCCGGAGAACTGCTTGATGAGCTTGGCCATCATCACGCCGGTCTGGGCCTCCGCGCTGGTGAGGTCGAAGCGGACCAGTTCCTCGCCCGTGGCGGCGTCGAGGAGGCGGCAGTAGGCCTTGGCGACCTCGGTGAACTTCTGGCCGGTGAAGGAGTTCACCGTGAAGACGAGGCCGGTCACCTCCTGGGGGAGGCGGCCGAGGTCCACGACGATCACCTCGTCGTCACCGCCGCCCTCGCCGGTGAGGTTGTCGCCGGAGTGCTTGATCGCGCCGTTCACGATCGAGAGCTTGCCGAAGTAGCAGCTGTCGATGTGGTTGCGGTTCGGGCCGTACGCGATGACCGACGCGTCCAGGTCGATGTCCTTGCCCCGGAACGCCGGCTCCCAGCCGAGGCCCATCTTCACCTGGGAGAGGAACGGGCGGCCGCCCTTGACCAGGGAGACGGTCTGGTTCTTCTGGAGGCTCACCCGGCCCTTGTCGAGGTTGATCTTGCCTGCTCCGGGGGCGGGAGCAGCCGGTGCCGCCGGGGGTGCGGGCGGAGCCGGGGGTGTGGTGAGGGGCGGGGCGGGGGGCGTTACCGGGGTCTGGATCGTGGCTGCGGGCGGGGCGACCGGGGCGGCGGGCTGGGCCGGGGCGGACGGCTCCTCCACCGATACGCCGAAGTCGGTCGCGATGCCCGCCAGGCCGTTCGAGTACCCCTGGCCGACGGCGCGGGCCTTCCATGCGCCGTTGCGCAGGTAGACCTCCACGATCACCAGGGCCGTCTCCGAGCCCAGCTGCGGGGGTGTGAACGTGGCCAGTACCGAGTTGTCGGCCGCGTTGCGGATCGTGGCCGTCGGCTCCACGCCCTGGAAGGTCTGGCCCGCGGCGTCCGGGCTCGCCGTGACGACGATCTTCTCGATGCCCGGCGGGACGGCGGCCGTGTCGACCGTGATCGCGTCCGGGGACGAGCCGCCGCCCGAGCGGTACGTCACGCCCGGGCCCGCGGGCTGGTTGTAGAAGATGAAGTCGTCGTCGGAGCGCACCTTGCCGTCGGCGGTGAGCAGCAGGCCCGATACGTCGAGCCGCACCGGTGCGGCGACGTCCACCGTCACGCGGGTGACGGGGAGAGGGATGTTCGAGCCGGGGGTCATAGCTGTCATGCCCGGTGAACGAGCGGACCCGCTTTGCCGTTCCCTTACCTGGCGGCCAATCGGGTCAGCGGGCGTTGCGGGGGTGGTTGCGGGCCGTGCGTTCGTTGCCGTGTTTGTAGTTTCCGGTCCAGCGGGCCATGACCAGCTGGGAGTCGCCGGATTCCACCTCCGCGAGGAACTGGGTGGCTCGGGGGCCGCGGAGGGTGGTGGCGGGGCGCGTGTTGTGGGTGATGGTCACGGTGCCGTCGGAGTGTGATTCGTAGGTGAAGCCGTGTGGGCGGGGCATGGGTGGATGGTAGGGGGGTGGGGGTGGGACGGCCCAAGGGTTTTTCGTCCTCAAACGCCGGACGGGCTGAGTTGGTGCGGGCCCGGGCAGGGTGGGCGGGGGTCGGGCTGAAAAGCAGGGCGCAGCCCGCTTTTCAGGGGCGCGGGGAACACATCGGAATAGAACACGTCTGAACTCAAGTCACAAACAAGCACATAGCGA
>NZ_JBFAHW010000228.1:0-6658 GCF_040654355.1 Streptomyces sp. NPDC050704
GCCCTTTCCCGGCACCGGGAAAGGGCCCGCCCTCTGTGTGCGCGACGTGTTCTCATCTTGCCCGCCCGTTGCTACGGTGCCCGACCTGACGATGTATCAGCTCACTGTGCCGGGAGGCCCCGCATGCGTGCCCTCATCGCCGCCGCGACCGGTCTCGTCGTCGCGCTCGCGCTGGTCCTCACCATCACGGCGGTCGGCTCACCGGCCGGCGAGACCTCGCCGAAGCCGCTGCTGACCACCGTCCCCGAGCACCCGTGACCCGTAGGGGAGACGCCGAGATGCGACGCAAGGCCAGCCTGATCCTGCTCGCCCTCGCCGTGTTCTGCACGGCGCTGTCCCCGCTGCTGCGCTGGTACGCCTTCCCGCGGCTGGCCAAGATCCCGGCCAACCAGTACCAGGACATGGTCCTGGAGGCGAAGGACGCGACCCTCCTGGACTACGGCACGATGAAAGCGCGCAAAGTCGACAAGGTCACCATCGTGCAGACCCTGAAGGGCAACGTCGAGGCCTCCGAGAAGATCGAGAAGACCGCCGGCCGCGACGTCGTCGTCTGGGACGGCCTCTCCTACGTCCAGGGCCCCGACGGCGAGATGGTCTCCAAGATCCCCGAGCGCTACATCTTCGACGCGCACACCCAGGAACCCGTCCACGCCACCGGCGAGTCGGTCGACGGCGACCCCGTCAAACGCCAGGGCATCGAATTCAAATGGCCCTTCCTGACGGAGAAACGGGACTACGAGTACTTCGACGCCCAGGCCCGCGTCACCGCCCCCATTCACTACAAGGGCACGCAGAACTTCCGGGGCGTGGACGTCTACTACTTCGAACAGACCATTCCCTGGACCAAAGTGCCCTTCCCGAAGGCCCTGCCCGTCGAAGGCGTCAGCCCGGAGTCGCTCGCCAAGACCGGCACCACCCGCTGGTACACCACGGTCCGCAAATTCTGGGTCGAACCCGCCACCGGCGCCCCCGTCTACGGCGAGGAAATCCACAAGGAGGAAATGCGCGGCGGCACGCTCCTGGGGGACCGGGACAAGGTGACGGCCTTCTCCGGGCACGTGAAAATGCGCGAGGACTACATCAGGTCGACGGTCGACCTGGTCGAGTCCCAGCGCATCCTCATCCTCCTGCTGACCTCGTACCTGCCGTGGGGCTTCCTGATCCTGGGCATCGGCCTGCTGTCGCTGTCCCTGTACCTGGAGGCCCGCAGCCGCCGTCCCGGTGACCCGTCGCCGGCGCAGGCCCGGGACCCGGAACCGGTCAGCGCCTGAGGCGCGCGTTCGTGAACCGGGTCGGTGCGGCGGTCGCCGGGTCCTCGGGCCAGGGGTGCTTCGGATACCGCCCGCGCAGTTCCGCCCGTACGCCCTTGTATCCGTCCCTCCAGAAGGACGCGAGGTCGGAGGTGACGGCGGCCGGGCGCCCCGCGGGTGACAGCAGATGGACGAGCAGGGGCACCCCGGCGACGGCAGGCGACTCCTGCGCCCCGAACATCTCCTGCAGCTTCACCGCCAGTACGGGCCGTTCGGGGTCCGCGTAGTCGATCCGGATTCTGGACCCGCTCGGCACCTCGATCCGTTCGGGCGCCAACTCGTCGAACCGGGCCGCCTCCCCGGAGGCCCACGGCAGCAACCGCTTCAGGGCCTGCCCGGCGTCGATCCGCTCCAGGTCGGCCCGCCGCCGGGCCCGGCTCAGCTCGGGCTCCAGCCACTCGTCCACGCGCGCGTGCAGGGCATCGTCCGACACATCCGGCCACGGATCACCGAGACGGTGACGGAGAAACCCGAGCCGCAGCCGCAGCACCTCGGCGTCCCGGGACCACCGCAGCATCCCCATCCCCTCCCGCTCCAGCCCTTCCAGGAGCGCATCCCGTACGAGCCCGGGCGCGGCGTTGCGCAACGGCCGCACCGCCAGCTCCACCGCCCCCAGCCGCTCCACCCGCCGCGCCACGACGTCCCCGTCGGCCCAGCGCACCTCGTCGCCCTCCCCGTGCAGCGCCCCGGCGGCCTCCCGGGCGACCCCTTCGTCGATCACGGCGCCGAGCCGCACGCGCGCGTGGCCCGCGCCGACGGGCCGGTCGGCAACGGCGACAGCGATCCAGGGGGCGCTCCGCAGCCCGCTCCCGTCCCCGATCTCGGCCCGCGTCCCGGACACCATCAGGTAGGACCCGCCCTGCGCCCGGGCCACCCGCTCGGGGAAGGCGAGGGCGGCCACGAGGCCCGCGGCGCGGTCGTCGGTGGGGGTCCCTTGCGCCGCCGACCCGGACTTGGCGACGGGCGCACGGGAGGTGTCGACGGGTTGTACCGCCTTTCCCGGGGCGCTGTCAGGGCGGGTGGTGTGCGGGCGGGAGGGACTCCGCGCCGAAGAGGCGGGCGCCGCCGCGGACCGCAGCCGCCGGACCTCCGTACGCCACCGGGCCGCGTAGGCGTCGCCGCCGCGTCGGGCGGCCCGCAAGACGGCGGCGAGGTCGTCCCCGTACTCGCGCGGCGGTTCCTCACTCAGAAGGGCGACCACTTCCGCGGCGCGCTCGGAGCCCACGGAGGGCGCGGCGTCCAGCAGGGCCCGCCCCAGCCGCGGATGCAGACCGAGCCGCGACATGCGTACGCCCCGGTCCGTGGGACGCCCGGTGGAGCCGACGGCACCGATGGCCTCCAGGACGCCCCGCGCGGCCGCCAGCGCCCCGCCCGGCGGCGGATCCAGCAGGGCCAGCCCGGTGGCGTCGGGATCGCCCCAGCAGGCCGTCTGCAGCGCGAACGCCGTCAGGTCGGCCACCTTGATCTCGGGAGCGGGAAAGCGCGCCAGCCGCCCGTCCTCCGCCTCCGCCCAGCACCGGTACACCGCCCCCGGCGCCTCCCGCCCGGCCCGGCCCGCCCGCTGTCGCCCGGCCGCCTGCGAGGCCCGTACCGTCGCCAGCGCGCTCAGCCCGCGCGCGTGGTCCACCCGCGGCTCCCGAGCCAGCCCGGAGTCCACGACCACACGCACCCCCGGAACCGTCAGCGACGACTCGGCCACGGCCGTGGCGAGCACCACCCGGCGCCTCGTACCGCCGGACAGCACCGCGTCCTGCACGGCCGCCGGCGCCCGCCCGTGCACCTGGAGCACCTCGACATCACCGAGACCGCCGAGCTGCCCGGCGACCCGGGCGATCTCCCCGACGCCGGGCAGGAAACACAGCACATCCCCGGTGTGCTCGGAAAGCGCCCGCCGCACCACCGACGCCACATGCGTCAGCAGCACCGGGTCCACCCGCATCCCGTGCGGTGGCCGTACGGGGCGCGAGGGCGGCGCCCACACCACCTCGACCGGATGTGCGACGCCGGCCGCCTCGACCAGCGGCGCGTCACCGAGGAGCCGGGCCCACCCCTGCGCGTCCGTCGTCGCGGACGCGGCCACCAGCCGCAGCTCGGGCCGCAGAGCGGCCCGTACGTCCAGCAGGAACGCCGCCACCGTGTCCGCGTCCAGATGCCGCTCGTGGCACTCGTCGAGCACGACCACGTCGACGCCCGCCAACTCCTGGTCCCGCTGCAGCCGTTGCAGCAGCACACCGGTCGTGACGACCTCCACACGCGCGCGTGGGCCCACCACCCGCTCGCCGCGCACGGTGTACCCGACGCTCTCGCCGACCTTCTCGCCGAGCAGCCACGCCATCCGCCGCGCGGCGGCCCGGGCGGCGATCCGCCGCGGCTCGGCGACCACGACACGGCGGTCGGGCCCGTCGCCCACGAGACCGGCGAGCACCAGCGGCACGAGCGTCGTCTTGCCCGTCCCGGGTGGCGCGACGAGCACGGCGGCCCCGTACGCCTCCAGGGCGTCGCCCAGGCCGGGCAGCGCGGCGCGTACGGGCAGGGCGTCGAGAGCGTCGTAACGGATCACACGCTCAGTCTCGTACGCACACGAAGATCGCCGTCCCCGGGATCAGGTTTCCCCGAAGGGGTGACCAGCCGCCCCACTCCTGGGTGTTCCAGGAGGGCCACTCCGGCTCGACCAGGTCGACCAGCCGGAAACCCGCCGCCACCACGTCCCGGACGCGGTCGCCGACCGTCCTGTGGTGCTCCACGTACACCGCCCGGCCCTGATCGTCCTGCTCGACGTACGGCGTGCGGTCGAAGTACGAGGCCGCCACGCTCAGCCCCTCCGGTCCCGGCTCGTCGGGGAAGGCCCAGCGGACCGGATGCGTGACGGAGAAGACGAACCGGCCACCCGGGCGCAGCACCCGGCGCACCTCCCGAAGGACCTGCCCCGGATCGGCGACGAACGGCAGCGCCCCGTACGCGGAGCACGCCAGGTCGAAGGAGCCGTCCGCGAAGGGCAGTGCCTCGGCGTCCGCCTCCACCAGCCGGACGCTGTCCGCGCCGATCCGCAGAGCGTGCTGGAGCTGCCGGTGCGAGAGGTCGAGGGCGACCGGACGGGCCCCCTGGGCGGCCAGCCAGCGCGAGCACTGGGCGGCCCCCGCGCCGATCTCCAGGACGTCCTTGTCCTTCAGCTCCTCCAGCGGGCCGAGCAACTCGGCCTCGATCTCGTCGAGCCCCTCGGGACCCCACACGAAGCGGTCGTCACCGAGGAAGGTGCCGTGCTCGACCTGGTAGTCGTCCGCGTTCCGGTCCCACCAGCCGCGGCTGGCGCGGGCCGTCTCGGTGACCCCCGCCTCGCGTCGGGTCGCCTCGGGCTCGAACGGTTCGTGGTCTTGGATGATCGGCTCCCTCGTATTAGTCTGCGGGCTCTTCCGACCCGTCTCGGGGGTGTCACGACAGGGGTGTTCTACGGCCCGCGTGGCCTCGTGAGACAGGTCTTGTGCCGGGTATGCGGCGATCCGCCCCGGGTGTGCGCCTTCGCGCATTGACCCTGTCCGGCTGCCCCCGTATGCTACAAGTTGCGCTGCGGGCCTGCGCTCCTCAGACGTAGCAGGCTGCGCTCGCATCTGTATGTATGTCCCCTCGGTTGTCGAGGCGCCCCCGGGTCACCGGGTTTGGCGCTTCCTTGGCTGTCCGGCCTTCTGCAGAGCGAAACGGGCTCCCGGCGTAAGCAGTACCTACGACTCACTGTCCGTACCGGAGCCCTTTCCCACATGACGAGCAGCACCGAGACCACCGCCACCACCCCGCAGGTTGCGGTCAACGACATCGGTAACGAGGAAGCATTCCTCGCCGCGATCGACGAGACGATCAAGTACTTCAACGACGGCGACATCGTCGACGGCGTCATCGTGAAGGTCGACCGGGACGAGGTCCTGCTCGACATCGGTTATAAGACCGAAGGTGTCATCCCGAGCCGCGAGCTCTCGATCAAGCACGACGTCGACCCGAACGAGGTCGTCAAGGTCGGCGACGAGATCGAAGCCCTTGTCCTTCAGAAGGAGGACAAGGAAGGCCGCCTGATCCTCTCGAAGAAGCGCGCCCAGTACGAGCGTGCCTGGGGCACCATCGAGAAGATCAAGGAAGAGGACGGCATCGTCACCGGCACCGTCATCGAGGTGGTCAAGGGTGGTCTCATCCTTGACATCGGCCTCCGTGGCTTCCTGCCGGCTTCTCTCGTCGAGATGCGCCGTGTCCGCGACCTCCAGCCCTACGTGGGCAAGGAGCTCGAGGCGAAGATCATCGAGCTGGACAAGAACCGCAACAACGTGGTCCTGTCCCGCCGTGCCTGGCTGGAGCAGACCCAGTCCGAGGTTCGCCAGACGTTCCTCACCACCCTCCAGAAGGGTCAGGTCCGTTCCGGCGTCGTCTCCTCGATCGTCAACTTCGGTGCCTTCGTGGACCTGGGTGGCGTCGACGGTCTCGTGCACGTCTCCGAGCTCTCCTGGAAGCACATCGACCACCCGTCCGAGGTTGTCGAGGTCGGCCAGGAAGTCACCGTCGAGGTCCTCGACGTCGACATGGACCGCGAGCGTGTCTCCCTGTCGCTGAAGGCGACCCAGGAAGACCCGTGGCAGCAGTTCGCCCGGACCCACCAGATCGGCCAGGTCGTGCCCGGCAAGGTCACGAAGCTGGTTCCGTTCGGTGCGTTCGTCCGCGTGGACGAGGGCATCGAGGGCCTGGTCCACATCTCCGAGCTGGCCGAGCGCCACGTGGAGATCCCGGAGCAGGTCGTCCAGGTCAACGACGAGATCTTCGTCAAGGTCATCGACATCGACCTCGAGCGCCGTCGCATCAGCCTCTCGCTGAAGCAGGCCAACGAGGCCTTCGGTGCCGACCCGGCGACGGTCGAGTTCGACCCGACGCTGTACGGCATGGCCGCGTCGTACGACGACCAGGGCAACTACATCTACCCCGAGGGCTTCGACCCCGAGACCAACGACTGGCTCGAGGGGTACGAGAAGCAGCGCGAGGCCTGGGAGGGCCAGTACGCCGAGGCGCAGACGCGCTTCGAGCAGCACCAGGCGCAGGTCATCAAGTCCCGCGAGGCGGACGCCCAGGCCGAGGCCGAGGGTGTCGCCACCCCCGGTGCGGCTCCGGCCGCCTCCAGTGGCGGCGGTGGCGGCGGTTCGTACTCCTCGGAGTCGGACGACAACTCCGGCGCCCTGGCGTCGGACGAGGCCCTGGCTGCCCTCCGCGAGAAGCTCGCCGGCGGCCAGAGCTGATAGCTCACCGCCAGCGGTAGTCAGCTGGTAACCGCGGGCCCGCACCCTTCTGGGTGCGGGCCCGCGGTGCGTTGTGGCCGACGA
>NZ_JBFAHW010000229.1:0-6610 GCF_040654355.1 Streptomyces sp. NPDC050704
GACCACCGGCCAGGGCGGCGAGGCCCGCGCCGATGGAGAAGGCCAGGGCGTTGCTGCGGCCGACGTTGATGCCGACGGCGGTGGCCGCCTCGTGGCTGATCAGCTGCTCGGTGAGAACCGAGGGCGACTGGTCGTAGATGACGGCGAGTGTGCGCAGGTCGTCCTGGCGGATCGACAGCACCTTGCCGTTGTAGTCACCGCGCTGCGACTGGATCGTGGCCGCATACCGCTGGAGGGGACCCGCCTTCTCGGCCGGCACGTGGGCCAGCCGCTCCAGGTCCAGGACCAGCTTCGGCGGCGGCTCGGCGGCCCCGCCCGGCGTGGTGCCCGGCAGCAGCTCCTGCACCGGCACGCCGTAGAAGTCCGCCAGCTCGGCGAGGCGCTGCACGGTCACGGCACGGTCGCCGCGCTCGTACGAACCGACCACGACCGCCTTCCAGCGTCCCTGGGACTTCTCCTCGACGCCGTGGAGGGAAAGGCCCTGCTGGGTGCGGATCGCGCGGAGCTTGGCCCCGAGCTGTTTGGCGTATTCGCTGGACATATAGCTCCCCGGACACTGTGTCATCATGCGGCTCCGCCGCGCGGCTGGTGACTCACTGTGAGGTTACGCAGCGTGACTCTGCCCCGTCAAGCCGAATGGTCCGGACCGACCCTTCCGTGGGAGTCACACACGGCTGCCACCAGGGGGGTGATCAGGGCCGTTGCCGGGCTGGTACCGTTGGTGGCGCAATTCCGACGTCCTTTAATGATCCGTCCCGTGAGGCGGAGAAGGAGGTCCGTTTCGTATGGACTCAGAGCAGGACAAGCAGCAGTACGAATCCGATGCCCGGGCCGTTCTCGAAGGCCCCGACATCGCGCGGGTGCTGACCCGCATCGCCCACGAGATCGTCGAGCGCGCCAAGGGCGCCGACGACGTGGTGCTCCTCGGCATTCCGACCAGGGGCGTCTTCCTCGCCCAGCGGCTGGCCGCCAAGCTCCAGGAGATCACCGACCGCAAGATCCCGGTCGGCTCCCTCGACATCACCATGTACCGCGACGACCTGCGCATGCATCCGCCGCGTGCGCTGGCCCGTACCGACATCCCCGGTGACGGCGTCGACGGCCGTCTGGTCGTCCTCGTCGACGACGTGCTCTTCTCCGGCCGCACCATTCGCGCGGCGCTCGACGCGCTGAACGACATCGGCCGCCCGCGCGCCGTGCAGCTCGCGGTCCTCGTCGACCGCGGCCACCGCGAACTGCCCATCCGCGCCGACTACGTCGGCAAGAACCTCCCCACGTCGTTGCGGGAGACGGTCAAGGTCCAGCTCGCCGAGGAGGACGGTCGGGACACCGTGCTGCTCGGTGTGAAGCGGACCGCCTCGGGCGGGCCGCAGTAGCACTCCGGCATCCGCCGCCGAGTGCGCCTGCGCGCGCTCGCATGCCCGCTGGGCCCTTCCGGGGCACCGACACGAGCGGCTGACACCGCGAGCCCCGGACCCGACTCCCTGAACTGCCTGAACTGCCTTACGGAGCCTGAAAGATGCAGCGTCATCTCATCTCGGCCGCCGACCTCACCCGCGACGACGCCGTCCTGATCCTCGACACCGCCGAGGAGATGGCCCGGGTCGCAGACCGGCCGATCAAAAAGCTGCCGACCCTGCGCGGCCGCACCGTCGTCAACCTCTTCTTCGAGGACTCCACCCGTACGCGGATCTCTTTCGAGGCCGCCGAGAAGCGCCTCTCCGCGGACGTGATCAACTTCACCGCCAAGGGGTCCAGCGTCTCCAAGGGCGAGTCCCTGAAGGACACCGCCCAGACCCTGGAGGCGATGGGCGTCGACGCCGTCGTCATCCGGCACGGCGCCTCCGGAGCCCCGTACCGCCTCGCGACCTCCGGGTGGATCGACGCCGCCGTCATCAATGCCGGTGACGGCACCCACCAGCACCCCACGCAGGCCCTGCTCGACGCCTTCACCATGCGGCGCCGGCTCGTCGGCCGGGACGCGGGCCTCGGCCAGGACCTGGCCGGCAAGCGCATCACCCTGGTCGGCGACATCCTGCACAGCCGGGTCGCCCGCTCCAACGTCGACCTGCTGCACACCCTCGGCGCCGAGGTCACCCTCGTCGCCCCGCCGACCCTGGTGCCCGTCGGCGTCGAGTCCTGGCCCTGCGAGATCTCGTACGACCTCGACAGCACGCTGTCCAAGTCCGATGCCGTGATGCTGCTGCGCGTCCAGCGCGAGCGGATGAACGCGGCGTTCTTCCCGACCGAGCGCGAGTACTCGCGGCGCTACGGGCTCGACGGCGACCGCATGGCGCGGATGCCCGAGCACGCCATCGTGATGCACCCCGGCCCGATGGTCCGCGGCATGGAGATCACCGCCGAGGTCGCCGACTCCGACCGCTGCACCGCGATCGAGCAGGTCACCAACGGTGTCTCGATCCGGATGGCCGTTCTCTACCTGCTGCTGGGCGGCAACGAGCCCGCCGTCACCCACACCCGTACCGAGGAGAAGTAGGAACCATGGGCAAGATTCTGATCCGCGGTGCGAAGGTGCTCGGCGGCGAGGCGCAGGACGTGCTGATCGACGGCCGGACCATCGCCGAGGTGGGTGCCGGTCTCAGCGCCGAGGGCGCCGAGGTCGTCGAGGCCGACGGCAAGGTGCTGCTGCCCGGGCTCGTGGACCTGCACACCCATCTGCGTGAGCCCGGCCGTGAGGACTCCGAGACCGTCCTGACCGGTACGCGGGCGGCCGCCTCCGGTGGCTACACCGCCGTGTTCGCCATGGCCAACACCTTCCCGGTCGCCGACACCGCCGGCGTCGTCGAGCAGGTCTACCGGCTCGGCCAGGAGCACGGCTACTGCGACGTGCAGCCCATCGGCGCCGTCACCGTCGGCCTGGAGGGCAAGAAGCTCGCCGAGCTGGGCGCGATGTACGAGTCGGCGGCCGGTGTCACGGTCTTCTCGGACGACGGCAAGTGTGTGGACGACGCCGTGATCATGCGGCGGGCGCTGGAGTACGTGAAGGCCTTCGGCGGTGTCGTCGCGCAGCACGCGCAGGAGCCGCGGCTGACCGAGGGCGCCCAGATGAACGAGGGCGTCGTCTCCGCCGAGCTGGGGCTCGGGGGATGGCCTGCGGTGGCGGAGGAATCGATCATCGCCCGCGATGTGCTGCTCGCCGAGCACGTCGGGTCCCGCGTCCACATCTGCCACCTGTCGACCGCCGGCTCGGTCGAGATCGTCCGCTGGGCCAAGTCCCGCGGCATCGACGTCACCGCCGAGGTGACCCCGCACCACCTGCTCCTCACCGACGAACTGGTGCGGTCGTACAACCCGGTCTACAAGGTCAACCCGCCGCTGCGCACCGAGCGCGACGTGCTGGCCCTGCGCGAGGCGCTCGCCGACGGCACGATCGACATCGTCGCCACCGACCACGCCCCGCACCCGCACGAGGACAAGGACTGCGAGTGGGCCGCGGCCGCCATGGGCATGGTGGGGCTCGAAACCGCGCTGTCCGTCGTCCAGCAGACGATGGTCGAGACGGGGCTGCTCAACTGGGCCTCGGTCGCCGACCGGATGTCCTTCAAGCCCGCCGAGATCGGTCAGGCCAAGGGCCACGGGCGTCCCGTCTCGGCAGGTGAGCCCGCCAACCTCACGCTGGTCGACACGGCTTACCGTGGTGCCGTGGACCCCGCGGGCTTCGCGTCGCGCAGCCGCAACACTCCGTACGAGGGTCGTGAGCTGCCGGGCCGTGTCACCCACACGTGGCTCCGGGGCAGGGCCACGCTCGTCGACGGGAAGCTCGCGTGACATCACTGCCGCATCTGACGTACATCGCCGCCGAACAGAAGTCGGCGGAAGTGACCGACTGGGCCGCCCGCATCGGCTGGCTCGTGGGCCTCGCCCTGTTCATCGCGCTCGTCTACTGGCTGATGCGCGAGGGCTGGAAGTGGCGCGGCACCCTCCAGGGCGACCTGCCCGAGCTGCCCGCCGTGCCGGATGACCCCGGCCCGGCGAGACTGAGCATGAGCGGCCGCTACCACGGCTCCACCACGGCCGGGCAGTGGCTGGACCGCATCGTGGCGCACGGCCTCGGCACCCGCAGCCGGGTCGAGCTCACGCTGACGGACGCGGGACTCGACGTCGTACGCCCCGGGGCCGCCGACTTCTTCGTCCCCGTCTCGCAGCTGCGCGAGGCCCGGCTCGACAAGGGCATCGCCGGCAAGGTGCTCACCGAGGGCGGCCTGCTGGTCGTCACCTGGGAGCACGGCGACAAGCTGCTCGACTCCGGGTTCCGCTCCGACGTCGCGGCCGAGCACACCGAGTGGGTCGAGACCCTGAACCACATGATCAACAAGACGGAAGGCGCACGATGACGACCTCCACCAGGGGAATCGCTTCTCAAAAGAAGCAGCTTCCCGCCGTACTCGTCCTGGAGGACGGCCGGACCTTCCGCGGCCGCGCCTACGGGGCCGTGGGGGTGACCTTCGGGGAAGCGGTCTTCTCGACCGGCATGACCGGCTACCAGGAGACCCTCACCGACCCGTCGTACCACCGCCAGGTCGTCGTGATGACCTCCCCGCACGTCGGGAACACCGGAATCAACGACGAGGACGCCGAGTCGAAGCGCATCTGGGTGGCCGGGTACGTGGTCCGCGATCCCGCGCGCGTGCCGTCCAACTGGCGCTCCCGGCGCTCGCTGGACGAGGAGCTGGTCGAGCAGGGCGTCGTTGGCATCTCGGGCATCGACACGCGCGCGTTGACGCGGCACCTGCGCGAGCGCGGTGCCATGCGCGTGGGCATCTTCTCCGGCAACGCGCTGCCCGACGAGGGCACCATGCTCACCGAGGTGCGCCAGGCCCCGGAGATGAAGGGCGCCAGCCTCTACGAGGAGGTGGCCACCAAGGAGGCGTACGTCGTCCCGGCCGTCGGTGAGAAGAAGTACACCGTCGCCGCGGTCGACCTCGGCATCAAGGGCATGACTCCGCACCGTATGGCCGAGCGCGGCATCGAGGTGCATGTGCTGCCCGCCACCGCGACGGTCGAGGAGATCTACGCGGTCGAGCCGGACGGCGTGTTCTTCTCGAACGGCCCGGGCGACCCGGAGAAGGCCGAACACCCCGTCTCCTTGATGCGGGAAGTCCTCGAACGCAGAACACCCCTCTTCGGCATCTGCTTCGGCAACCAGATCCTCGGCCGCGCGCTCGGCTTCGGCACGTACAAGCTGAAGTACGGCCACCGGGGCATCAACCAGCCGGTGCAGGACCGGACGACCGGCAAGGTCGAGGTCACCGCGCACAACCACGGGTTCGCCGTCGACGCACCGCTCGACAAGGTGTCCGAGACCCCCTACGGGCGGGCCGAGGTCTCGCACGTCTGCCTGAACGACCAGGTCGTCGAGGGGCTTCAGCTGCTGGACCGGCCGGCCTTCAGCGTCCAGTACCACCCCGAGGCGGCAGCGGGCCCGCACGACGCCGCCTACCTGTTCGACCGCTTCACGTCTTTGATGGACACCGTCCTGATGGAGGGCCAGCGTGCCTAAGCGCACCGATATCCAGTCCGTCCTGGTCATCGGCTCCGGCCCGATCGTCATCGGCCAGGCCGCCGAGTTCGACTACTCCGGCACCCAGGCGTGCCGGGTGCTCAAGGCCGAGGGCCTGCGGGTCATCCTGGTCAACTCCAACCCGGCGACGATCATGACCGACCCGGAGATCGCCGACGCCACGTACGTCGAGCCGATCACCCCGGAGTTCGTCGAGAAGATCATCGCCAAGGAGCGCCCCGACACCCTGCTGCCCACGCTGGGCGGCCAGACCGCGCTCAACACCGCGATCTCCATGCACGAGCAGGGTGTGCTGGAGAAGTACGGCGTCGAGCTGATCGGTGCCAACGTCGAGGCGATCAACAAGGGCGAGGACCGCGACCTCTTCAAGGACGTCGTGACCGCGGTGAAGGAGAAGATCGGGCACGGTGAGTCCGCCCGGTCCTACATCTGCCACTCGATGGACGACGTGCTGAACGGGGTCGAGCAGCTCGGCGGCTACCCGGTCGTCGTGCGCCCGTCGTTCACGATGGGCGGGGCCGGTTCCGGCTTCGCGCATGACGAGGAGGAGCTGCGCCGGATCGCCGGTCAGGGTCTCACGCTGTCGCCGACCACCGAGGTGCTCCTGGAGGAGTCGATCCTGGGGTGGAAGGAGTACGAGCTGGAGCTGATGCGGGACAAGCACGACAACGTGGTGGTCGTCTGTTCCATCGAGAACTTCGACCCGATGGGCGTGCACACCGGTGACTCGATCACCGTGGCGCCGGCGATGACGCTGACGGACCGGGAGTACCAGCGTCTGCGTGACATCGGGATCGCGATCATCCGCGAGGTCGGTGTCGACACCGGCGGCTGCAACATCCAGTTCGCGGTCAATCCGGACGACGGCCGCATCATCGTCATCGAGATGAACCCGCGGGTGTCGCGCTCCTCGGCGCTGGCCTCCAAGGCGACCGGCTTCCCGATCGCGAAGATCGCGGCGAAGCTGGCTGTTGGCTACACGCTGGACGAGATTCCGAACGACATCACGGAGAAGACGCCGGCGTCCTTCGAGCCGACGTTGGACTACGTGGTCGTCAAGGCGCCGCG
>NZ_JBFAHW010000230.1:0-6358 GCF_040654355.1 Streptomyces sp. NPDC050704
GATCTGGCTCCGCCCCCAGACCCCCGCTGATCGGCCTGAACGGCCTCGTCCTCAAACGCCGGACGGGCTGAGTGGGCCGGGACCAGGCAGGGTGGGCGGGGGTCGGGCTGAGTGGACCTGGCCGGACTGAAAAGCAGGGCGCAGCCCGCTTTTCAGGGGCGCGGGGCTGTGACATCTGCGGCTCCGCCGCGGGGCGCGACCAGCCCCCACCCACCCGCACCCGACAACGCAACCCCGCCTCAGGACCAGCGCCCCGTCCGGCCCAGCAGCAGCGCCCCGGCCGCAGTCCCGGCCGTAGACGTCCGCAGGACACTGCGCCCCAGCCGATACGCCTTCGCCCCCACCTCCGCGAAAGCCTTCAACTCCTCGGGAGACACGCCTCCTTCAGGCCCCACGACCAGCACGATCTCCCCGGCGGCGGGGAGTTCGGCGGTAGCCAGCGGCAGGCTCGCGTACGCGCGGTCCTCATGCAGCACCCCCGCCAGATCCGCCGTGGCGAGAAGCGCGGCAACCTGCTTGGTCGTCATCGCGTCCGCGACCCGCGGAAAACGCACCCGGCGCGACTGCTTGCCCGCCTCGCGCGCGGTCGCCCGCCACTTGCCGAGCGCCTTGAGCCCCCGGTCGCCCTTCCACTGCGTGATGCACCGGGACGCGGCCCACGGAACGATCTCGTCGACGCCGGTCTCGGTCATGGTCTCGACGGCGAGTTCACCGCGGTCACCCTTGGGGAGGGCCTGGACGACGGTGATACGGGGCGTCGGCTCCGGCTCCTCCCGGACGCCGCCGAGGACCGTGACGACCAGCCGGTCCTTGCCCTCGGCCGCCTTCACGACGCCCTCCGTCCAGTGCCCGCGCCCGTCGGTGAGGACCACGTCCTCACCGGCCCGCAGCCGCTTCACGGACACGGCGTGCCGCCCTTCGGGGCCGTCGAGCACGAACTGGGGCCCGCCCGGCACCGCGTCCACCACGAACACCGGCGCGGTCATCGGGCCGTACCCCAGCCGAGCTGACCCGACAACGCTGTCCTGGCCGCGGCGAGTTCGGCCGCCAGCACCTCGACCAGCTGCCCGGCGGGCAGCTCGCGCGCGAGCCGGTGCCCCTGCCCGGCCCACAGCGCCATGCCCTGCGCGTCGCCCGCCTTGGCCGCCGCCTTGCGCAGCGGCGAGGTGAGGTGGTGGATCTCGGGGTACGCGGCGGGCGCGTACGGCCCGTGCTCGCGCATGAAGCGGTTCATCAGGCCCCGCGCCTGGCGGCCGGAGAACGCCCGCGTCAACTCCGTACGTACGAAGAGGGGGTTGGTCAGCGCCTGCTTGTGCACGGCGTGGGCGCCGGACTCGGGCGTGGCGAGGAAGGCCGTACCGAGCTGGGCGGCGCTCGCGCCGGCGGCCAGGGCGGCGGCGATCTGGCTGCCGCGCATGATGCCGCCGGCCGCGACGACCGGGATCTGCACGGTCTCGCGGACCTGCGCGATCAGCGAGAGCAGTCCGATGCCGGAACGGTCGGCCTCCGGATTGTCCCGGTGGGTGCCCTGGTGGCCGCCGGCCTCGACGCCCTGCACGATCACCGCGTCGGCGCCCGCCCACTGCACGGCCTGCGCCTCCTCGGCGGTGGTCGCCGTGACCAGCGTGAGCGTGCCGGCCCGGCTCAGGGAGTCCAGGACCTCGCGCGTGGGACAGCCGAAGTGGAAAGAGACCACCGGCACCGGGTTGTCGAGGAGGACCGCCAGCTTGGCGTCGTATCCGTCGTCGCGTCCGCTGTCGCGGTCACCGAGCTCGGTCTCGTACCAGGCGGCCTCGCCGGCCAGCTGGTTGGCATAGACCTCGACGGCCGCGGGGTCGGCGTACTCGGGCTGCGGCATGAAGAGATTCACACCGAACGGACGGCTCGTGGCCCCGCGCAACTGCTTGATCTCCTGGTACATGCCGTCGGCCGTTTTGTAGCCGGCGGCGAGGAAACCGAGCCCCCCTGCCTCGGACACGGCCGCGGCGAGCTGCGGCACGGAGACGCCGCCCGCCATGGGGGCCTGCACGATCGGGAGAGGGAAAAGACCGGTCAGCGCGGAGGACATGACGGCATGTTGTCACGTCCCTTGAGCAAGTCCGAATCCGGCTTGATTCCTGACTCGGCCCAGGCCCACCCAGCCCGTCCGGCGCTTGAGGACGAGGCCGTCCAGGCCGAAAAGCGGGGGTCTGGGGGCGGCAGCCCCCAGAAGCCCGAGCCCCCGAGCCCCACCGAAGTCAAGGCAGCGGGGTGCGGTCAGCGCCCGTTGAACGCGTCCTTCAGCCGGGAGAAGAGTCCCTGTTGCCCCGGTTGAAACTGACCCGTGGGCCGCTCTTCACCCCGCAGCACGGCGAGTTCGCGCAGCAACCTCTCCTGCTCAGCGTCCAGCTTGCCCGGAGTCATGACCTCGACGTGCACGATGAGGTCGCCGCGTCCGCCGCCCCGCAGGTGCGTGACGCCTCGGCCGTGCTTGGGGATCGACTGCCCGGACTGGGTGCCCGGGCGGATGTCGACCTCTTCGAGCCCGTCGAGCGTCTCCAGCGGAACCTTCGTACCGAGCGCCGCCGCGGTCATCGGAATCGTGACCGTGACGTGCAGGTCGTCGCCGCGCCGCTGGAAGACGGTGTGCGGAAGTTCGTGGATCTCGACGTAGAGGTCACCGGCGGGACCGCCACCGGGCCCGACCTCGCCCTCACCGGCGAGCTGGATCCGGGTGCCGTTGTCGACACCGGCCGGGATCTTCACGGTCAGGGTCCGCCGCGACCGTACGCGGCCGTCGCCGGCGCACTCCGGACACGGCGTCGGGACGACGGTCCCGAAGCCCTGGCACTGCGGGCACGGCCTGGACGTCATGACCTGGCCCAGGAAGGACCGCGTCACCTGGGACACCTCGCCGCGACCGCGGCACATGTCACAGGTCTGCGCGGACGTGCCCGGCGCGGCGCCCTCGCCGCTGCAGGTGGTGCAGACGACGGCCGTGTCGACCTGGATGTCCTTCGTCGTGCCGAAGGCGGCCTCGTCGAGCTCGATCTCCAGCCGGATCATCGCGTCCTGGCCGCGCCGCGTACGCGACCGCGGGCCCCGCTGCGACGCCGTACCGAAGAACGCGTCCATGATGTCCGAGAAGTTCCCGAACCCGCCGGCGCCGAATCCTCCCGCGCCACCGCCGCCCGCCTGGGACAGCGGGTCGCCGCCGAGGTCGTAGACCTGCTTCTTCTGCGGGTCCGACAACACCTCGTAGGCGGCGTTGATCTCCTTGAAGCGCTCCTGCGTCTTCGGATCGGGATTGACGTCCGGATGCAGCTCGCGAGCGAGCCTCCGGAACGCCTTCTTGATCTCGTCCTGGGACGCATCGCGGCGCACGCCGAGTACGGCGTAATAGTCCGTGGCCACTTACGACTCCGCCAGGATCTGTCCGACGTACCGTGCCACCGCTCGTACCGCTCCCATCGTTCCCGGGTAATCCATGCGGGTCGGTCCGACCACGCCCAGTTTGGCTACTGCCTCGCCGCCCGAACCGTAGCCGACCGAGACCACCGACGTGGAGTTGAGTCCCTCATGGGCGTTCTCGTGACCGATCCGTACAGCCATGCCCGAATCGTTGACCTCACCTAGGAGTTTGAGGAGCACGACCTGCTCCTCAAGGGCCTCCAGCACCGGACGGATGGTGAGGGGAAAGTCATGTCCGAAGCGGGTGAGATTGGCGGTACCGCCGATCATCAGCCGCTCCTCGGTCTCCTCGACGAGTGTCTCCAGCAGAGTGGAGAGCACCGTCGCGACCGTACCCCTGTCCTCCGCCTCGAAGGCGTCGGTCAGGTCCTGCACCAGCTGCGGGACGTCCGCGAACCGGCGGCCCGCCACCCGGCTGTTGAGCCGCGCGCGCAGATCCGCCAGCGAAGCCTCCCCGAACGGGGCCGGGCAGTCCACCATGCGCTGCTCGACCCGGCCGGTGTCCGTGATCAGTACGAGCATGACGCGGGCCGGAGCCAGCGACAGCAACTCCACGTGACGCACGGTCGAGCGCGTCAGCGACGGGTACTGCACGACGGCGACCTGCCTGGTCAGCTGCGCGAGCAGCCGGACGGTCCGCCCCACCACGTCGTCGAGGTCGACGGCGCCGTCCAGGAAGTTCTGGATCGCCCGCCGCTCCGGCGCGGTCATCGGCTTGACGCCCGCGAGTTTGTCGACGAAGAGGCGGTAGCCCTTGTCCGTGGGGATGCGGCCGGCGCTGGTGTGCGGCTGGGCGATGTAGCCCTCGTCCTCCAGCACGGCCATGTCGTTGCGGACGGTCGCCGGGGAGACGCCGAGCCGGTGCCGCTCCGTGAGCGCCTTGGAGCCGACCGGCTCCTCCGTGCCCACGTAGTCCTGGACGATGGCGCGCAGCACTTCGAGCCTGCGTTCACTGAGCATCGCGCACACCTCCAGCTCGTCTTTCCCGTGGTCCCCGTGGTTTCCGCCTGGCACTCAGCGCGTGCGAGTGCCAACACCCCCGCAGCAAGTGTACGGCCGGTGGGTACGGCCCCGGCAAGGGCGGGCCCGCTCTGTCCGGTACCTGGGGATAGCGTCGTTCTATGAAGGTGACCGTGACGGTGACTTGGAAAGAGCCGTGCTGAGCCCCGACTGGGCCGAGGCGGGGTGGGAGGAGCTGGCTCCGCGCGTGGGGCGGTGCCGGCTTCCGGTGTGGGACTGCACGGCCGGGCTGGTGGTGGGCGAGGGCGCGGCGCTCGCGATCGACACGGGGTCGAGTGTGCGGGAGGGCGCGCTGCTGCGTACGCGGGCCCGGCAACTGCTCGGCGGCACCGGCCGGGTCACCCACCTGGCGCTGACACACCCGCACTTCGACCACGTTTTCGGCGCGGCCGCGTTCGCGGGGGTCGAGGTCTTCGGCGCGGTGGGCCTCGAACGGGTCCTCGCCGACCAACGGGACGAACTGCGCGCGGACGCCGTACGCAACGGCGCCGACCCGCGCGAGGCCGACGAGGCGGCGGACCTCCTCGTCCGGCCGCGGCACCTGGTGTCCGGCGAGTGGACGCTCGACCTGGGCGGCGGCCTGCAGGTCCTGCTGGCGAACGTCGGCCCCGGCCACACGTCCCACGACCTGGTGGTCCTCGTCCCCGGAGCCCCCAGAACCCCTGAAGCCCCTGGAGTTCCCGGCGTCCCCGGAATCCCCGGAGTTCCCGGCGTCCCCGGAACGCACTTCCCGGAGATCGTCTTCTGCGGTGACCTCGTGGAGGAGTCCGGCGAGCCCCAGGCGGGGCCCGACGCCGTGCCGTCGCACTGGCCGGCCGCGCTGGACCGGCTACTCGACCTGGGCGGCGAGGACGCGGTGTACGTGCCCGGGCACGGGGCGGCGGTGGACGCGGCGTTCGTACGGGCCCAACGTGACGCGCTGGCACGGCGTTTCGGCGTGTCGCGGGGACCCTCGTAGTACCTGACCGCGCCCTTCTCCTATCGTCATCCGAATGCGCCAGTACTCAGCGGACCTGACCCCTCCGTGGAAGAAGCCCAAACCCGTGCCCGAGGTCGCGGCCGAGCCGGGCCTGGTCGTCGAGGAGCCCGGCACCGGCTTCTGCGGCGCGGTGATCCGCTGCGAGGCGGGCACGGTCACGCTGGAGGACCGCTTCGGCAAGCACCGGGTGTTCCCGCTGGAACCCCGCGGGTTCCTCCTGGAGGGGCGCGTGGTGACGCTGGTGCGCCCGTCGGCCGCGCCGGTCCGCCCGACGCGTACGGCGTCGGGGTCGGTCGCCGTGCCCGGAGCCCGCGCCCGGGTCGCCCGGGCCGGCCGGATCTACGTCGAAGGCAGGCACGACGCCGAGCTGGTGGAGCGGGTCTGGGGTGACGACCTGCGCATCGAGGGTGTCGTCGTCGAGTACCTGGAGGGCATCGACGACCTGCCGGCCATCGTCGCCGACTTCGGCCCCGGCGCCGACGCGCGGCTCGGCGTCCTCGTCGACCACCTCGTCCCCGGCACGAAGGAGTCCCGTATCGCTGCCGCGGTCACCAGCGAATACGCGCTCGTCGTGGGCCATCCGTACATCGACGTCTGGGAGGCCGTGAAGCCTGCCTCCGTCGGCATCCGGTCCTGGCCCCGCGTCCCCCGCGGCCAGGACTGGAAGACGGGCGTCTGCCGGGCCCTGGGCTGGCCCGAGAACACGGGCGCGGCCTGGGAGCGGATCCTCGGCTCGATCCACTCGTACCGGGACCTGGAGCCGGAACTCCTGGGCCGAGTGGAGGAACTGATCGACTTCGTCACAGCCCCGGAGTGAGGAACAGGCGGTTCTCGCCCCCGCCGCCCCTACCCGTACCCGTCCCCTGGGGGCTGCGCCCCCAGACCCCCCTTTCGGCCTGAACGGCCTCG
>NZ_JBFAHW010000231.1:0-6338 GCF_040654355.1 Streptomyces sp. NPDC050704
TTCTCCCACTCCAGCGCCCGAGCCAGATCCTGATAACGCTGCCGCCCCTCCGGCACATCCGTCAGATTCACCAGCACACCGAAATCCGCCGCCGACAGCTTCGACTCACTCTGCAACAACCGCGACAGACGACCCCCCAACCGCTCATGCAACCGAACAAAGCTCCGCCAGGCGTGCTGCTCCTCCGCCGACAACCACCGAACTTCTTCATCCATACAAGCGAGTGTAAAGGAGTTGATAAGTCACCCAGCTGGAACGAGCGCGACCCGCCAAGACACCAATCCCCGCACGGCGCGCCAGGCCTCGCGGTCAGGATGCGTACTGCGGTGTCCAGTACGTAGCCGAGACCGCAGCGCACAGTTCGGCCTCCGTGACCTCGAGTGCGGCGCCGTCCTCCAGCGCGGCCTTGGCCACGGCCGGCGCGATCCCGCGGGCCGGGTCCCGCGTGCCTGCCGGCGGTGACCAGCTCGTCCCCACTCACCCCTGCTTCACCTCTACTCGCCTACTTGATATGTCATCCATTTCAGTCTAGCTTGGATGACACATCACTTACTTGTGTGGGACCGCCTCCGCGGACTGCCCCACCCCATCTCAAGAGGTACCTGTGAATGTCGTTCTGTGGGCTGTCGCCGTCCTGCTCGCTCTGGTGTTCTTGGGGGCCGGCGCTGCCAAGCTCGCCCAGTCCAAAGAAAAGCTCGTCGCATCTCCCTCCATGGGCTGGGCCGAGGACTTTCCCCCAGTGATGATCAGGGCGATCGGCCTCCTGGAGATTCTCGCCGCGCTCGGACTGATCCTGCCCGCGGCGGTGGACATCGCTCCGGACCTCGTTCCGCTGGCCGCCTCCGGCCTGGCACTGACCATGTTCGGCGCCGCCATCACGCACAGTCGGCGCGGGGAGCTCCAGTCGGTCGTCGTGAACGTGATCCTGCTCGCCCTGACCGTCTTCGTGGCCTGGGGACGGTTCGGACCGCACGCCTTCTGACGGCAACCCCAAAAGAGAGGAACGCAGACATGCCCGCAATCACCGTGGACAACGTGCTGGTCCTGCCGCGCCTGCCCGAGCTCGACCCGGCCGGCACGGCCTACCGGCCCGTCCGCCGCCTGACGACGGCGCAGCAAGGCTTCGAGGGCGAGGGCTTCGCGGTACGCCGCGCCTTCGCCGGGGTATCGCTGCCGGAACTGGATCCGTTCGTTCACATGGATCACATAGGCGAGGTCGAGCAGGCTCCGGGAGAACCCCAGGGCACCCCGTGGCATCCGCACCGCGGATTCGAGACGGTCACCTACCTCATCGACGGCGCCGTGGAACACCAGGACTCCAACGGCGGCGGCGGCCTCATCACCGACGGCGACACCCAGTGGATGACCGCGGGGTCCGGCATCCTGCACATCGAGCAGCCCCCGGAGCGGCTGGTCCAGAGCGGCGGGGTGACCCACGGTGTACAGCTGTGGGTCAACCTGCCCCGCGCCAAGAAGATGAGCCCGCCCCGCTACCAGGACATCCGCGGCAAGCACACCGGACTGGTCACCACTCCCGACGGCGGCGCGCTGATCCGCGTGATAGCCGGCGACATCGCCGGACACGCGGGCCCGGGCATCACCCACACCCCGATCACCGTCGCGCACATCACCATCGAGCCCGGCGCCCAAGTCGACCTGCCCTGGGACCCCGCCTACAACGCGCTGGCCTACACCCTGGCAGGCCACGGCACGGTCGGCAGCGAAGTCCGCCCCATCCAGGAGGGACAGCTCGCCGCCTTCGGCGCGGGTGACGCACTGCGCCTGACCGCCGACCGCGTACAGGGGTCCCGCTCTGCCAAGCTGGAACTCTTCGTGCTGGGCGGCCGCCCCATCCGCGAACCCGTCGTCCAGTACGGCCCGTTCGTGATGAACACCTCCGAAGAGGTCCAGCAGGCGTTCGAGGACTACCAGGCGGGCCACCTCGGAGTCATCCCCGCCCAACGCCTCCCCCACACTTCCTGAACCTTCATTCGGAACGGCCCAACCATCAACGGGCTCAAGGGAATTGTGGTGACGTTCTGCGGGCGGGCATCGGGAGCGGGCCGCTGTATTCAATGCCGGTTTCGCTGACCAGAAGGTTCAGGCCACCACCGGACTCGGCGGCGGCCTGGACGGTCATGTCCCGCATCCTGCTGGATCACTGACGCCGTCCTGGAGAGCCGGAGAGGACGTGTCCGCCGATGGGAGCGTGCCGGTAGCGGGACGGACCGGTCAGCTACGGGATGCCACGACCAACTCCCGTACGGCGGGGGCGACCTCCTCGCCGAACTGCTGGATCGCGGTGGGATCGTCGCCGCCCAGGATGTAGCCGGAGATGCCGTGCTCGATGGTGGCCTCGGCGAGTTGTTCGGCCCACTGGGTGAGCGGTCCGCTGAGGGCTCCGGAGCCGCCGGCCGGGGACGGGGTGCCGATGTTCAGCAGTCGACGCACGGACGCGGGGTCGCGCCCCGCCGCTTCGGCGCCTTCGTCGACGTGCCGGCCGGCGCGGGCGAGTCCGGCGAGTCCGCCTTCGAAGGCGCTGAGGCTGGGCAGCCATCCGTCGGCGATGCGGCCGACCAGCCGGAGGAGCCGTGGCCGGTACGCGCCGACCCAGATGCCGATGTCGTGGGCGGGTGCGGGGCCTCGCTTGGCGCCCGCGACGCGGTAGTGGGTGCCGTCCATGCGCGCTCCGCCACGCGTTTCGGTGTCCCAGATCTCACGGATGATCGTGATGGCCTCTTCGAGGGCGTCCACGGACTCGCCGGGTGCCAGCCGCCGGCCGCCGATCGCTTCGATGGCGTCCCAGAACGCGCCCGCTCCCAGCGCCAGTTCGACGCGGCCGCCACTGAGCAGGTCCAGTGTCGCGGCGCTGCGGGCAATGACCACGGGCTGGCGCATCGGCAGGTTCATCACATTGGGCGCCAGCTTGATACGGCTCGTCGCCGCGGCGAGGTACGAGATCAGCGTCCAGGAGTCCAGCAACCGCGGTTGGTAGGGGTGGTCCTGGAACGTGGCGATGTCGAGCCCGGCCCGCTCCGAGAGCTGGGTGAGCGCCACCACCTGGTCGACCTGGTCGGCGCTCGGCGTGATGAAGCTTCCGAAGAGCAACTCGTGCGACTGCCTGGGCATCTCTGACCTTCCTGAATAGCTACTGCCCTCCCGGCCGGACCGGCTGTCGGCCGCCGATCCGGCCGGGAGGGTGGGACTCGTCGCACCTGACAGGTACCTTCCGAACGGCAGCCGGGCGACGGCAGGTCAGCCCAGGTGCGCCTCCAGCCACCGCAGGACCTCAGGGGTCACGGGATCAGTGACGTCGGCGAACTCGTCATGCCTCTTCAGGAACTTGGCCACGTACGGACAGACCGGCACGATCCGCTTCCCGGAGGCGCGTGTGTCGGTGAGCGCCTGCCGCACCAGCTGTGCGGCCAGGCCCTGTCCGGCGTAGGCGTCGTCGACCTCCGTATGGAAGAACACACGCTGCTCACCGTGGTCGCGGTACTCGGTCATGCCGGCACGCTTGCCATCGACCACGATCTCGTACCGATGGTGTGCGTCCACCCGCTCGACGACCGGGGCGGCAGAAGGCTGGCTCATGGGGACCTTTCTGAGAGAGATCAGCGACGCGGAGGGTTGCGACGCGGCCTGATGGTGGCGTTGGGCAGGGCGGGCGCGGGGAGACGGCCCCCGGGGAAACCCTCCATGGTGCCGAAGCGGTCGGAGGATGCCTCCCACTCCTCGCGGGCCTCGACGATGTCCTCATGAGTGCGGCCGATGAAGTTCCACCACATGACGATCTCCTCCTCGAACGGCGTACCGCCGAGCAGAATCGTCCGCGCCGGACCGTCCGACTCGTTCGTGAGCGTCAAGGTGCCCGCACCCGGCGGGACATAGCCCAGCTCCGCCCGGTGCAGCAGGGTGTCAGCCACGCGGACGTCCCCGCTGTCCACGAGAAGGCCGTGCTCGAAGCCGGTGTCCACGGAGAGGGCGACCGTCGCACGCGGTTCGAGCACGATCTCGGCGCCGAGCAACGGGGTGAACGTCCGCACCGGAGACAGGTCACCGGCGAGCGAGCCGAGAAAGACCCTGATCTCGGCCCCCTCCATCCGCACGGACTCGGGCGCATAGTGCTGGAAGTCCCGTTCCGCGTTCCGGTGCTCCTCCGGCAGTGCCACCCACAGCTGGACGCCGTGGACGACGGTCGTGCGCGGGGTGGAGAGCTCCGAGTGGGCGATGCCGTACCCGCCCGTCATGAGGTTGATCTCCCCGGGCAGCACCAAGGCATGGGTACCGAGCGTGTCGCGGTGCTCGACCTCTCCGCTGAACAGCCAGGTCACCGTCTGCAGACCGGTGTGCGGATGCGGGGGCAGCGCCATGCCGCCCCGGTCGGTGACCTCGTCGGGACCGTAGTGGTCGGCGAAGCACCAGGCGCCGATCAGTGTCCGGTCCCGCTGCGGCAGCGTCCGCCGCACGGTCATCGAGCGCGGTCCGCCCAGGGGCACCTCCCGTGCGGGGAGCACGTCGACCCGTGGCGCCCCGGCCGACCGTGCGTCGTCGACCGGCACCCCGCATCTCATCACTGCCGGTTCGGCTTCGACATTGCTCACCGAGACCACCTCCCGTGGAATCTAGTTGTTGCATCAACTATGATGCCATGATCATAGAGCGAAGACCACAGCAAGTAGACAGCGAGCGGGAGACATGCGGATCTTCATCGACAAACAGAGCCCCAAGGCCTTCCACGCCCTGGTGCAGACGTCGGAAGCGGTGCGCACGGTCGCCGCCGAGGCGGGGCTCGACCGCACCGTCGTGGAGTTGATCGACCTCCGTGTGTCGCAGATCAATGGCTGCGCCTACTGCCTCGACATCCACACCAAGGCGGCTGTGCGGGCGGGCGAGTCGGCGCAGCGGCTGGGAGTGCTCGCCGCCTGGCGGGACGCGGCGGTGTTCACGCCCGTGGAGCGTGCGGGCCTCGCACTGGCCGAGGCCACGACCGACCCCACCGATGCCGTCGCCCAGGAATCCGCCTACGAGACCGCTCGGCAGGTGCTCACCGACGACCAGATCTCCGCCGCGATCTGGGTGGCGGTCACCATCAACGCTTTCAATCGGGTCTCGATCATGAGCAAGCATCCGGTACGGGCGCATCGAGGTACTCCGGGCGAGGAGAGCGGTGTCACCGTGTCCGGTGGGTGATGCGACCCCCGCTCATCGTGCGTCGGATCGGATCGGGGCGTCGGCGAGTTCGCCAAGATCAATGCGTCAGTCGCCAGTCGCCCGGCCGGGTAGCCGCGGCCGGGGACTGCGTGCGTAAGCGGCTCAGACGGTGTAGCCGCCGTCGATGTTGATCGTCGCGCCCGTCACATAGCCCGACTCGGGGCCGGCGAGGTAGACGATCAGGCCGGTCAGCTCCTCGGGGGAGGCGAACCGTCCTGCCGGGGTCAGCGGGATCATCACCGAGGCGATGTCACCGTCGGCCGGATTGCTGTCGGTGTCGAACGGTCCTGGCTGGACCGTGTTGACCGTGATCGCCCTCGGCCCCAGTTCCCGGGCCAGCGCCCGGGTGAAACCGCCGATGGCCGCCTTGGTGAGGGCGTACGGCGTGCCGTACGGAATCGGCATCCGCTCGGCGAAGACGCTGCCGATCGAGATGATCCGGCCGCCGTCTCCCATGTGCCGCAGCGCCTCCTGGGTGGCCACGAACACCGAGCGCACGTTCACCGCGACGGACTGGTCGAAGTCGTCGACGGTGAGTTGCTCGATCGGGCCGAAGTGACCGCCCCCGGCGTTGTTCACCAGGATGTCCAGGCGGCCGAAGGTCTCCACGGCGCCGTTGACCGCCGAGCGGACCGCCTCCGCGTCCGCGGCGTCGGCCGCGATGGCCACGGCCTTGCCGCCTTCGGACGTGATGCTCTCGACGACCTTGTCGGCGTGGCCGGGAGACGAGTTGTACGTGATCGCCACGGCCGCGCCCTCCCGGGCCAGGCGACGGGCGATGGCCGCGCCGATGCCGCGGCTCGCGCCGGTGACCAAGGCGACCTTGCCGCCCAGCTGCCCGCTCACAGTGGTGGTCGCGCTCATCACTTCACCTCGAACTTCGAGGCGTTCTCGACCAGCCAGGCGTCGAAGTCCTTGAGCGCCGGGTTGATCTCCCGCAGCCGGTTCAGATCACGGGCGCCGGTGAACTCCTGATCGAAGTCGCCGTAGTACTGGAACATGTTGCCGAGCTCCCCGGCCAACGGAATCTCGAGGGTGCGGAAGAAGTCGTAGGGCACGGACTGGAAGCGCACCGGCTCGCCCAGCGCCGCCGCCAGCTTCTCCGCGTACTGCGCACCGGTCAG
>NZ_JBFAHW010000232.1:0-6198 GCF_040654355.1 Streptomyces sp. NPDC050704
CTCAGGGGGTCCGGGGCGAAGGGCTGTCCGGTGAATCAGCCGCCGTGCTCGCCGGTGCGCCGTCGCCAGTAGTACGCAGCCCCCACCGAGCCCGCGATGAGCGCGGCGCCGAGGCCGATCTCACCCAGGTCGAAGCCGCCCGCACCACCACCGACGCCGGCCTTGACGCCCCGGTGGACGGGGACCTGCGTGGGATTGCCCGGGCGGCCGGTCGCGATGGTGAGGTCCGTGTGCCCGGACTCGTTCCCGCACTGGAAGGTCACCTGGTAGACCGCGCCCGGTTTGGCGTCCCAGTCGACGGTGGCCGTGGCCGAGGGCTGCCCCTTGGGGATCGTCACGGTGTCGAAGACACCCGAGGAGACCTTGGCCTCCGAACCGCAGCCGTTGACGGACAGCGTGGCGCGCCCGCCCGCGGCGATGGTCGCGGGGGAGACGTCGAAACCGAACGAGGTCACGTTGCGGTCCCCGTCGTCCCGGGCGACCGCGGCGGGAGCGGTGAGGGTCAGGGCGGTGACGCCCAGCAGTGCGGCCGAAGCGACGCGTATCGCGCGCATGGTGAGTCCTCCGGGTCCCCGAGGAGCAGCCGCGGACCTTTTCCGCTTGCGCCGTATATGCACCTCGATGATCGAAACGCTAGGAAGGTGCGGGCGAGGGCGCGATCGCAGTCGCGCGAATGGGGCAACGGTGTGGGCCGAACCGGGTACCGGATGCCTGCGGTTGGGGGACGGGCGCGGCGTGGCGCCCGTCCCGGTGAGGGTCCGTCACCCACCTGCCTTCGGGAAGAGCGCCAGGAACGGATCGGCGCTCGCCGTGATCCCGCGGCTGTAGGGGGCGTCGAAGTCCCAGATCAGGAAGAGCAGGAAGGCGATCAGGGCTCCGAACAGGCCGGCGAGGATCACCTCACGCAGTGTGCGGCGGATCTGCAGCGCGAAGATCAGCCCGACGGTGACCACGGCTCCGCTGATCAGACCGAACCACACGACGCCCGGCATGGTCGGCGCCGTCGAATCGGCGCGGGCACCGCGCGCCGTGTCCGCCGCGGTGACCTGGTCGAGGAGCGGCTGATAGGCCTGGGCCTGGAAGTCCGTCCGCGGTTCGTAGTCGGTGACGCCGTAGCGGACCCGGGCGAGCAGTTCGGTGCCGCGTTCGGTGACGTGACCGTCATCGGCCATGGTCTTCCACTCGGTGGTCACGACGTGGCCGACATAGGCGTTGACGTCGTCCCGGATACGGTCGCGGACATCGGGCGGGTAGACGCGTACGCGCTCGGAGATCTCGTGCAGCGCGTTCGCCTCCGTCTGGACGTGGTCCTGGGCGACACCCCGGGCCTCCCAGACCCCGGCGATGGCCAGGCCGAGCACGATGGCGTACACCACGCCGATCATCATCGTCATGTACTCGATGACGTCCGGAGTCTCGGACGGATCGTCGTCCTCGCCGGCCGTGTGGTGCCGTACGACGGTGACGGCGAGGACGACGAGACAGGCGGCACCCATCGCGAGGGCGAGAACAAGCCATTCCGACAAGGGTTTCTCCAGGGGTCAGCGCGGGCGCAGTGCGGCGGCGGCGAGCACCGCGGGCGCGGTGATGAGCAGGGTGAGCGAGACCAGGGACGGGCCGCCGCGGGGCGGCGCCTTGCGGGCCCGGATGCGGTACGGCGGGTAGCTCACCGGAGTGGGCGAGAGCTTGGTGCGCATGCTCGGGGCCGGCGCCGGCTCGGGGGGCGCCGGCCGCGGCGCGGCGGGAGTCGGTGGCGGTGCCACCGGAGCGGGTGGTCGAACGGTCGGTGGGGCGGGGGACGGACGTGGTGGGGGAGGCGGCGGTTCGGTGGCCGGGCTCGGCGGCGGCGTCGGTCTGGGCGGGGGTTCCGGCGGAGGGGGAGGCTTGGGAGTCGGGCTGGGCGAAGGTGGCGTCGGTGTCGGGCTCGGGGTCGGCGTCGGGCAGGTCCCGGCGGCGGCTACCGCGACCCCGCCCGCACCGCCGTGACCGGTGGAGGCGTACGCGCAGGAGTCGGAGGCCGCCGGGATCGGCGCGCCGGCGAGGATCCAGGTCAGCGCGAGAAGCGTCAGCAGGCGTATGGCGAGGGCGAGTCGGTTTCGTAGTAATTCAGGCACGACGAAGATCATGGGTCCTCGCACGCCCGCGCACGCGGTAGTGCGCGGGGATTGCCCCGAAGGAGGGACAACGGAGCCTCACGCGCTTGCCGACCAGGGGTCGAACGGGCCTCTTCGGCCCCACGCCGAACAGGGTTCCCACGCGTTACCTGAAAGAAATATGGGAACCCTTTGAACACTCACCGCACTCCCGGCCGTACCTAGGGCCATACGCGGCGCAGTGGATGCGCCGCAACCCCTAAGCAGACAGCGGGAGTTACCAATGAAGACCTCCTGGCGGAGCGCCTCACTCGTAGCGTCAGCTGCGGCAGTGCTGGTGCTGACGACGGCGTGCGGTCAGGACAACGCGGACACGAGCCAGAACGTGGGCGCGGCGCCCGCGGCGAACGGCTATGGATCGGGCAACGACTACGGATCAAGTGCCAGCGCCAGCCCTGGCACCGGTGGCGAAGCGGCGCAGGGGGCTGCTGCCCAGGCGCAGACCGCCGGTCAGCTTGCCGTGGCGGACAGCGCGAAGCTGGGCGAGGTGGTCACGGACAGCGCCGGCTTCACGCTGTACCGCTTCGACAAGGACACGGCGGAGCCGCCGAAGTCGACCTGTGACGGCGACTGCGCCACCACCTGGCCCCCGGTGCCGGCCTCGGGTGCCACCGCTCCGGTGGGCGTTGACAAGTCCCTGCTCGGCGAGGTCACCCGTTCCGACGGCACCAAGCAGCTGACCGTCGGCGGCTGGCCGCTGTACCGGTACGCGAAGGACACCAAGGCCGGTGACACCAACGGCCAGGCTGTGGGCGGTACGTGGTACGCGTCGGCCCCCGACGGCAAGAAGGCGGCCGGTGGCGGCGGCGGGGCGGCCGAGGAGGGCGCGGAAGCCGCCGACCTGCCCGGTCTGTCGACCCGTAACGACCCGGAGCTCGGTGAGGTCGTCGTCGACAAGAACGGCATGACGGTCTACCGCTTCGAGAAGGACACCCCGTGGCCGATGACGACGGCCTGCGTCGGTGCGTGCCTGGAGAAGTGGCCGGTCGTCGAGCCGGTGGACGCCGCCGACACCAAGGGCATCGAGAACAAGGTCGAAGGCCGTCGGGGCTATGTCGTCCTGAACCGTCCGGACGGACTCAAGCAGCAGAGCATCGACTGCTGGCCGATGTACACCTTCGCCGGTGACAAGAAGCCCGGTGACACCAACGGCCAGGGCGTCGGCGGAACGTGGTACGCCATGTCGCCCGAGGGCAAGGCGCTCGGCAAGCCGAAGTAGCCCCGTTCCGCGGGACATCAGCCCGCGGGACAGCAGTCCGCAATACACGAACTCGCGGTACACCAAGCTCAAACAGGCCAAGTAGACGACCACTTCCCCAGGTTGGTCACCAAGACACATCCCGTCACGAGACGCGGAGGGGAGGGACGCACAGAGCGCGGCCGGTCGAACACACAGAGAAGGAGAGCTGTCGAAGGAACGGAACAAATCCGCACAACCACCGGTTCGTCCCCTCCGCACCGCACGGAGGGGGCGAAGCGGCTTTTTCACATCTCGACGGATTCCGTCCCGACTCTTCGTGACTCTGCGCAGTTCTTCCGAGCTCTTTGGAATGCTTCGGTGCAATTTCGTAAGACACGCAATGCGGCACGTGCCGGAGGCAGTGACCTGGAACGGACGGTCAATTTCCGTTTCCCCTCGCCCCTTTGGCGGGCGATCAGTAGCCTCAGCTCGAACACCGGATCGCCTACGCCTTGGAGAGATAGATGGAGCGTCCCGCCTGGGCCCCACGTGGCATCGACATCTCGGTGCCGAGCGTGAGCCGCATCTACGACTACTACCTGGGCGGATCGCACAACTTCGAGGTCGACCGGGAAGCCGCCCGCAGGGCCATGGAGTTCATGCCGGGACTTCCCAAGATCATGCAGGCCAACCGGGCATTCATGCGCCGTGCCGTGCGCTTCGCCGCCGACGAGGGCATCACCCAGTTCCTGGACATCGGCTCGGGCATTCCCACCTTCGGCAATGTCCACGAGGTGGCCCAGGGCGCAAGACCCGGGGCACACGTCATGTACGTCGACCACGACCCGGTCGCAGTCGCCCACAGCAAGGCCGTCCTGAACGGCAACGAGCACGCGGACGTCGTCACCGCCGATCTCCGCAAGCCCCAGGAGATTCTCGGCAACTCTCAGGTTCAGCGCCTGATAGACCTGAATCAGCCAGTGGCGCTTCTTCTCGTTGCCATACTTCACTTCGTGGAGAACGAGGACGACCCGTACGGGGCGGTGGCGGAGCTGCGGGACGCGTTGGCGCCCGGCAGCCTGTTCATCGTCACGCACGCCTCGTACGAGGGAATCCCGCTGCCCGAGGAACGGGCCGCGGGCACGGTCGACGTCTACAAGGACATTCGCAATCCGCTGATCATGCGCTCGCGCGAGGACATCGCGCGGTTCTTCGAGGGGTACGACATGGTGGAACCCGGACTGGTGCCGATGCCGAACTGGCGGCCCGACTCGGCACCCGAGGACGAGGATCCTTATTCCTACTCGGGTTTCGCGGGCGTGGGGCGCAAGGCGTGACCGCCGAGCCGGACGGGCCGGAGGACAGACTGCGCAGGTTCGCGACGATCTGGAGCCGGGCGATCTACCCGGTCACCGCGACGTCACTGACCCGACCGGAGTTCGAGCTGCGACTGGTGCCGCTCGCCCGGCGGTTGAGCGAGGCCCTGCGGGCCAGGACGTTCGACGCGGCCGAGGGCCAGGCGGTCGGCGCGGCGCTGATAGAGGCGCACTGCACCGACCCGGAGGCGCTCAGCCGCTCGCTCGACTGCGTCGACGCCTACCTGGTGCTCTACTGCGGCGAGGACGGGTCCCAGGAAGACCTGCGCGCCCGCTCGGCGCGGCTGCAGCACGCCATGGCCGCCGGGTTCGCACAGGCGCTGCGGGAGCGGACGCTGGCCGAGCAGGAGACCATCGCGCGCGCCGCCCTCCAGGCCCAGGGCGTGGTCGCGGACGCGCTGCACGCGACCGAGGCACGGTTCCGCGCGGTGTTCGAAGGCGCGGCCATAGGCATCGGCATCGCGGACCTCGACGGCAACGTCCTGCAGGTGAACAAAGCCCTGCTGCGCATGTTCGGCGGCACCGAGCAGTCGATGCGCGGACGTAACGTCACCGACTGGACCCACCCCGAGGACGCGCCCCAGGTGTGGCGGCTGTACGAGGAGCTGGTGCGCGGCGAGCGCGAGCACTACCACGCCGAGAAGGCCTTCTACCGCCCCGATGGGACGGTCCTGTGGACCAACCTCACGGTCTCCCTGCTGCGTGACGCGGACGGCCGGCCGCAGTACCAGCTGGCCCTCATGGAGGACACCACCGAGCGCCGGCTGCTCAACCTGCGCCTGCGGTACGAGGCCACGCACGACGCGCTCACCGGACTGCCCAACCGGACGCTGTTCTTCGAGCGGCTCGACAAGGCGCTCTCCGCGGGCGAGGGCATGCGCTTCGGGCTCTGCTATCTCGACCTCGACGGCTTCAAGACCATCAACGACAGCCTGGGGCACGCGGCCGGCGACCGGCTGCTCGTCGAGGTCGCCGACCGGCTGCAGTCCTGCGCGACCGCGCCCGGCGAGATGGTCGCCAGGCTCGGCGGCGACGAGTTCGTGGCACTGACCACCGGGACCGACACCGAGCGCGAGGTCGACGCGCTGGCCGACCGCATCATGAACGCGCTGATCACCCCGGTCCGTATCGACGGCCGGGAACTGACCGTCCGCGGCAGCATCGGCATCGTCGAGGGTCCGGCGGGCGAGCGCGGCCCGGCCGAGGTGCTGCGCAGCGCCGACATCACGATGTACCGGGCCAAGTCGGCGGGCGGCAACCGCTACGAGCTGGCCGACCCCGAGGCCGACGCCCGCGCCATCACCCGGCACGGGCTCACCACGGCACTGCCCGCGGCCCTCGACCGGAACGAGTTCTTCATCGAGTACCAGCCGCTCGTGCACCTCGGCGACGGCAGGCACCCGGAGCCAGTCCCCCCACCGCACAAGGCACTTGGAGTACCCCGCCATGTCCCAGCATGAGAAAACGTACGACTACGTCGTCATCGGCG